>JALZCN010000712.1 GCA_030863045.1 Actinomycetota bacterium
CCTTGTAGGCGCCTGAGAGTGTCGAGTATTTGAAGACGGGGGGCCGAACGCGGGGTGGTCTGCCACTATGTCGAGCGTGGAACGGGTCGTCATCATCGGCGGTGGCTTCGGCGGCCTCGCCTGCGCCCGGGCTCTCGACGGCGCCCCTGTCGATGTGCTGCTGGTCGACGCCCGGAACTACCACCTGTTCACGCCGCTGCTGTACCAGGTCGCCACCGCCCTGCTTGACCCGTCCGACATCGCCTATCCCTTCCGGACGGTCTTCCGTCGATCGGGGAATGTGCGCTTTCGCCAGGCGCAAGTGACGGGGATCGACTTCGACGCGCAGCGGGTGCACACGGCCACTGGCGGCGACATCGCTTACGACACGCTCGTGCTCGCCACCGGCAGCCGTAATGCCTACTTCGGGAACCCGGGACTGGCCGAACGGACCATCGGTATGAAGGCCCTCGACGAGGCGATGCGCCTGCGCAACCACGTACTGTCTTGTCTGGAATGCGCCGCACAAACCACCGATCCGATAGAGCGAGCGAGATGGCTAACGTTCGTGATCGTCGGCGGCGGCCCGACCGGTGTTGAGTACGCCGGCGCGCTGACCGAGCTTCTCGAGATGGTGCTCGGACGGGATTTCCCCGAGCTCGCACCCGGCAGCGGCCGGGTTGTCCTCGTCGAGGGTAGCGACCGGCTGCTGGGCGCCTTCCACCCTCGGCTCGGTGCCTACGCCGCCGACACCCTCCGGGACCGGGGCGTCGAGGTCCGGCTGTCCTCGCTGGTGCGGGAGGCGACGGCGACCGGGGCCACCCTCTCGTCGGGCGAGACCATCGAGTCACGCACGATCGTGTGGTCGGCCGGCGTCGGCCCGGCCGCCCCCCTACCGGCCGCCGGTGACAATGGCAGTGCCGGGGCCGTTGTCCGGAGTCGATCCCGCCGGCTGGTGGTCGACGGGCACCTGCGACTCCGACCCCGGGTTTACGCCATCGGCGACGTCGCCTCGGTGGCACCGAGCGCGTACCAGCAAGGGGAGCTACCCATGCTGTCTCCGCCGGCCATGCAGGAGGGCCGCTACGTGGCTCGGCTGATCCAGGCTGGCGAGGCGGCGGTTCCCGGGCAGCCGCCGTTTCGCTACTGGGACAAGGGAACGATGGCCACCATCGGCCGGCGCGCTGCCGTCGCTCAGGTCGGCCCGCTGCGCTTCCGGGGCTTCCTCGGTTGGATCACCTGGTTGGTGGTGCACTTGTATTACCTGATCGGGTTTCGCAACCGGGCGATCGTGCTGGCCTCGTGGAGCTGGGACTACCTGCGACGCGACCGTCCGATACGCCTGATCGTGCGTAGCGAATACGACCCGGTGGCGGCCACCCTGATGCCCGATCAGTGACGTCTCGCTCGACACCGTTGGCGGCCTCGCCGTGAACTCAACGTCAACGCTTGAAAGTCCGGTGCGACCGCGGGCAAGGCGCTTGTGGTTGTGCCGATCGCCGAAGAGCGCGATGCCTCAAGGTTCTTCAACAACCGTGGCCGAGGGGATCGCGTAGCTCTCTCCCCGGCTCAGGTAGCGCACGACAGTGTCGGGGTTGCGCCGGTCTATCTCTGCGGTGAAGTCCGAGAGCGGGGACCGGAAGACCCGGTAGTCGTCATAGTGGATCGGAACGGCCTCGCGGGGGCGGAGCAACTCGAGCAGATCCACTCCCTGAACGCCGTCCATCGTCACCATCGCACCGAGCACCTTCGTCCCCCCAAGGTGGATCAGCGCGAGGTCGATAGGGGGGAAACGCCGGCCAATCTCGCGCAGGTCGTCGTGTATGAGCGTGTCTCCGGTGAGGTAGAGACGCAGCGGCTTGGGGCGTGTCGGGGTGTGCAGCTCCAGCATGCTGCCCATCACCGGCGGCAGTAGCCCGGCCATCACACCGAACGCATGGCGTGCCGGAACTGCCGTTACGGTGAGCCGGTCAGCGCCCTGGTGCAGGGTCCTTGTCGACCACGTCGGCATCGGCACTGCCTCGGTGAACCGTCGCCGCAAACGGCGCGCCGCGTGTGGCGTGGTAAGCAGCGGAACATTCACTGATAGTTCGCGGCGCGCAATGCGGTCGAAGTGGTCACCATGTAGGTGTGCAGCACCACACAGTCCAACGACGGCAATTCGGAGGGTTGCATTGCTGGTTCGGTGAGCCGCCGCGAGAATAATCCTTTGCCTAGATAAGCCAGCTGGCCTTGGTGCAGGAAATTGGGATCGGTGAGCACCGTGAACTCGCCCAGCTGTAGCAGCACCGTCGCGGTACCGACGAACTTCACACTCGCTCGCACTTCGCGGTCCCTTTCCGTCGTACATTGCCAAACCGATGAGCGATCGAATGGCAATCGTTACCTCCCTGGGCGGCTATCGTCGCCGGGGTGCCGGGTCAGGGAGTCGACTGTAGTGCGTCATGAACTGCGGGAGGTTCTCCAGGCCCTGCCAGTAGGCGAATACCTCATCCACCGGTCGGTCGGCAGTGATGCTGCCCTTGGCCTCGATCCCGCTCATATCTTGTCCCAGCTTTCCGTTGTGGTCGCTAGTGCGGCTCAGGCCCAGCGCGGCAACCCAGGTCGGCCACGGTCACCCCCCACGACCGCAGCCGTGGCGATCGTGGCGGTGCCCAGCGTGACCTCCCTGGCGCCACCCAGCCAGCGCTGCACGGCCCGGGTTTTCGCGTCGGTGTCGGCGCCGATCAGCCGGTTCATCACACCCGGCGCCACCAGTTGCGCAGTAACCAGCCCCAGGCTGGACAACCCAGGGCCGTTCACCAACCGCCGCATGCTGTCGTTGTGCGGGTTCATCCGCCCCATCCTGTGCCGCAGTTGCTCTGGCGACTTCGGCCTGACAGCGGAAATCAAACGGGCCCGAGTTGACCTGGTGGGGCAGCCGTCGTCACGTCCGCGTTCTGCGCCAGCCGGTTCAGCCCGCGCTGCTCGTTGGCGTCCAGCCGGCTCACATGCCATCGACCTCACCGCTGCGCAAGCCCTGGCCAGATACTGTCGGCGCAGCAGTTGAATCTCGTGTGGCCGGTCCGGAAGCAATGCGGTACGCGAGGGTGCCGGCACGGAGGTGTATTGGTCAAATGCAGGACGCATACACCGTAGACATAGCAGGCGGCTGAAATGACCAATCACTGCATTCTGTCGTTGCTATGGTTAACCTGCCTCATCTTATAAAGCGGTTTGTTCGCTGACCTCGACCTGAAAGCAATCGAACGGTGTAGGTTGGCCTGGTGGGGTGAGCCGAACAATTCATCGAGTGGGTCGCTACCCACTGCGGTCACATCCCGTACATCGGCACGTGGACTCAGGCGGACCATCACGAGCTCGCGTCTCTCATCGGCGTCCAAGCCACCCCAGATACCGTCGACCTCGCCACTGCGCAAGGCCAAGGTCAACCAGTCCTCGGAGACCGGGCAGCACGCACACACTGCCTTCGCCCGGACGGCTTGGCGCGTGCTGGCCGTGCCCGAGCCAATGGGGAAGAACAGCTCAGGGTCGAACCGGCGGCACGCTGCCCTGTCGATCCATTCGATCATCAGTCGATGATGCGACGGCGCCCGGCGACAAACCTGGTCCTCGCGGTGCGAACCATGGTCCGCCGGATCGATACGTCAGGGCGGCTCGGCAACACCGGTCGGCGAGCGGGGATGATCGGCGAGACGAAACGCCGACAGCTCGACCGGAGTCCCCGGCGGGTACCAGACTAGGCGCTGACAGGCGTGTCCACGCAACGATCGGGTAAGTACCTGAAAGGATAGGGATGTGGCTTCCTCGGAGCTCCTGGGTATCTACCTCAATGACCATCTGGCCGGCGCATCGACCGGTACGGAGCTCGCAAAGAAGATCAGCGAGGAGAACGCCGGAACGCGGTACGGCAGCGTGCTTGCCGAGCTCGCAACGGAAATCGAGCAGGATCGCGCCACGCTCGAGGAACTGATGGATCGAGTGGGCATCGAGCGCAGCACGCTCAAGCAGGCAGCTGGCTGGCTCACCGAAAAACTGACCAGGGTGCAGTTCAACGACAGTCTTACCGGCAGCGCTGACCTGACGCGGCTGCTGGAGTTCGAGACCTTGTTGCTGGGGGTCACCGGCAAGCAGGCCCTGTGGCGGGCCTTGCGTCAGGTCAGCGACCGCTATCC
>JALZCN010000358.1 GCA_030863045.1 Actinomycetota bacterium
GCCAACCCCCGCCAGCGTGCTGGCGGGGGTTGGCTGTCGTTTGAGACGTCCCGAACGGGGGTTGGTGGTCCTTGAAGAGCTACCAAAGTCACGCTACCCGGCAGGATGGCTCGCGACCCTCCAGGAAGTCTTGCAAGTTGTCCAGTACGAGCATCCCCATCGCGGTGCGAGTCTCCAGGGTTGCGCTGCCCAGATGCGGCAGCAGCACAGCGTTCTCCAGTTGCCGCAGCGCCTCCGGGACATCCGGTTCACCCTCGTAGACGTCCAGCCCGGCGCCGGCGATCGTGCCCGACTGCAGTGCCTTGATCAGGGCATCCTGGTCGATGACATCGCCACGGGCACTGTTGACCAGGAATGCGGTCGGCTTCATCCGGGCCAGCCGGGCCGCGTCCATGAGGTGGGTGTTCTCGCCACCGCCGGGCATGTGCAGGGAGACGAAATCGGCGACCTCCAGCAGCTCCTCCACGGTGGCTACCCGCCGGGCGCCGGGAATCCCGTGGTCGGGCTCGAAGTCGGCCGGATCGTAGAAGATCACCGGCATGCCGAAGCCGAAGTGGCCGCGGCGGGCCACCGCCACCCCGATGCGCCCCATCCCCACGATGCCCAGGGTCTTGCCGGTGACGTCGGCGCCCATCATGTGGGTGGGACGCCACCCGGTCCACCGTCCGGCGCGGACCTCCCGCTCGCCCTCACCGGCGCGCCGGGCCACCATCAGCAGCAGGGTCATCGCGGTGTCCGCGGTGGTGTCGGTGAGCACCCCGGGTGTGTTGGTGACGACGATCCCGGCCTTGGCTGCGGCATCGGTGTCAATGTGGTTGTAGCCGACACCGAAGTTGCCGAGGAACTTGGTCCGCAGATCACCGGTGAACAGCTCAGCCGGCAGCCGGTCGGAGACGGTCGGCAGCACGACATCGGCCTGCTCAAGTGCGGCACGCAGCCCGTCGCGCCCGAGCGGGACGTCGTCGGTGTTGAGCCGGACGTCCGAGAAGCGTCGCTGCAGCTCCTGCTCCACCGACGCCGGCCACTTGCGAGTCACCACGATCACAGGGTCATGCACGGCGGTCCCTCCCTAGGAGATCAGACGGTGGCTGGGGTGAGGCCGTGCTCGGCGAGTACCCGGGCCACCGTCTCACCCATCGCCGACGGATTCGGCGCCATCGTGATGCCCGCGGCGGTCAGGATCTCGGCCTTCTCCTGGGCGGATTCCCCGGCGGCGGACACGATGGCGCCAGCATGGCCCATTCTGCGGCCCTTCGGGGCGCACAGCCCCGCGATATAGGCGATCACCGGCTTGGTCATGTGACTGCGCACGTAGTCAGCACCCTCGGCCTCCTGCGGGCCGCCGATCTCACCCACCATGATCACCGCGTCGGTCTCGTCGTCGGCTTCGAACAGCGCCAGATGGTCACGGAACGACGAGCCGTTCACCGGATCGCCGCCGATGCCCACCGAGGTGGAAACCCCGATGCCCAACGCCTTCATCTGAGACGCGGCCTCGTAACCCAGGGTGCCGGAGCGTCCGATCACCCCGACCCGTCCAGGCAGGTAAATGTGACCAGGCATGATGCCCAGCAGCGAACGTCCCGGGCTGATGGTGCCGGCGCAGTTGGGTCCGGTGAGCGTCATCCGCTGCTGGGCCTTGTAACGCCACATGTAGCGCTTGACCTTCATCATGTCCTGCGTCGGGATGCCGTCGGTGATGCAGACACAGAACCGGATGCCGGCGTCGGCAGCCTCCATGAGCGAGTCGGCAGCGAACGGCGGGGGCACGAACACGATGGATGCCGTTGCCCCGGTCTCGGCCACGGCGTCCTTCATGGTGTTGAAGATGGGACGGTCCAGCACGCGCTGACCGCCCTTGCCGGGGGTGACCCCGGCAACCACATTGGTGCCGTATTTGATCATCTCCTCGGCGTGGAAGCGCCCGATGCGACCGGTGATGCCCTGGACCACCACGCGGGTGTGCTCGTCGATCAAGATGGCCATGAGTTCTCCAGCTCGTCAGGCGCTGGCGCCGGCGGCAGCTAGGACGGCGACGGCCTTGCAGGCCGCATCGGCGAGGGTGTCTGCAGTGATGATCGGCAGACCGGAGTCCCGCAGGATCGCCTGGCCCTCCTCGACGTGGGTGCCGGCCAGCCGCACCACGACCGGAATCTTGACGTCGATCTGTTTGAACGCGGCGACGATGCCCTGAGCGACCCAGTCGCAGCGATTGATGCCCGCGAAAATGTTGATCAGCATCGCCTCGACCTTCTCGTCCTGCAGTACCGCGCGGAACGCTTTGAGTACTCGCTCGGGCGATGCTCCACCACCGATGTCCAGAAAGTTCGCCGGCTCACCACCGGCGAGCTTGATCATGTCCATGGTCGCCATCGCCAGGCCAGCACCATTGATCATGCAGCCGATGTTGCCCTCGAGGCCGACATAGGCCAGCCCACGGTCGGCGGCGTGGCTTTCCCTGGCGTCTTCCTGGCTGCGGTCGCGCAACTCGGAGATGTCCAGATGACGGAATAGCGCGTTGTCGTCGAAAGACATCTTGGCGTCCAGCGCGACCAGGCCGCCCTTGCTCGTCACGGCCAGCGGGTTGATCTCGAGCATGGTGGCGTCCAGGTCCCGGAAAGCACGGTAGGCACGGCGAAACAACCGGCTCGCGTCGGCGAGCTGGGATGCTTGCAAGCCCACCGCAAAAGCGATCTCCCGAGCCTGAAACTCCAGAAAACCCACCGCGGGTTCGATCGTTGTGCGGATCAACGACTCGGGTTTGGATGCGAGCAGTTCTTCGATCTCCATCCCGCCTTCGGCCGAGGCGATGATGCAGACCCGCTCGATACGGCGATCGAGCACGATGCCGAAATACAGCTCGCGGGCGATCTCGGTGGCCTCCTCGACGTACACCCGGTAAATCAGCTTGCCGCGCGGCGCGGACTGCTTGGTGACCAGCCGCCGGCCGAACATGCTGTTGGCCACGTCTTGCACCTCGCGGTCGGAGTTGCACAGCTTCACGCCACCGGCCTCGCCGCGGCCGCCGGCGTGCACCTGGGCCTTGACCACCCAGGCCGACCCGCCGATCTCGGTGCACCGGTAGGAGGCCTGTTCGGGGCTGTAGGCCAAACCTCCTCGTGGTACGGGTACTCCGAAACGGGCCAGGATCTCCTTGGCCTGATATTCGTGAATGTCCACACCCGCCCCTTAGATCCGGCTCGCCGCGGCGGCTCGGATCGCCTCATCCATCGCGATCACCGTCTTGGCCATCCGTTCCGAGGCAGCGTCGATCATCTTGCCGTCCACCGACGCAGCACCCTTGCCTTGCGCCTCAGCCTGCCGGAGTGCCTCGATGATCCGCTGTGCCCGGTTCACCTCAGCCTCCGGCGGGCTGAACACCTCATTGGCCAGCGCGACCTGGTTGGGGTGGATCGCCCACTTGCCCTCACACCCCAGCGCGGCCGCCCGCCGAGCCCCGTCCCGGAAACCATCGGGATCGGAGTAGTCGCCGAATGGACCGTCGATCGGCCGCAGCCCGTAAGCCCGGCACGCCACGATCATCCGCGATAGTGCGTAATGCCACTGATCACCAGGATAATCCGGGTTCAGGCCACCGATGCTCACTGTGCGCGCCCGGTTGCTCGCGGCGTAATCAGCCACCCCGAAATGCAGCGCTTCCAACCTGCCCGGGCTGCTCGCGATGGCCTCCACGTTCGCCATGCCCAGCGCGGTCTCGATCAGCGCCTCGATCCCCACCTTGACCTGGTATCCCTTGGCTTGCTCGATCTGATCGATCAGCGTCTCCACGCAATACAGGTCAGCGGGCACGCCCACCTTGGGCACCAGAATGGTGTGCACCCGGTCGCCGGCCTGCTCCATCACGTCGATGACGTCGCGGTACATGTAGTGGGTGTCGAGCCCGTTGATGCGTACCGACACCGTCTTGCCCTTGGCCGCCCAATCGATGTCCCGTAGCGCCTCGACGACGTTGCGGCGGGCCTGCTCCTTCTCCGGCGGCGCTACCGCGTCCTCCAGATCCAGGAAAACGACGTCGGCCGCGCTGTCTGCCGCTTTGTCGATAAAAGTGGTGTTCGAACCCGGCACTGCTAGCTCGCTGCGCTGCAATCGGGGCTTACGCATCGGATAGAGGGTGTGGCTCATCGCACTGGCTCCTCCTTTGAGCGGCTAGCAGCGGGCGGTCTACTGGGGTGACGCGGGCGCCGCTGCCCCGATGAGTTCCGTTTCACCTTCCAGGGCAGCGGTTGCGCTGCGGTAGTAATCCTGGGCGGCCGCGACACCAGCCCCGAGCTCCACCTTCGCCCCCGCGTCGGCCAGCGACATCTCCGCGCTGGCCAGTGCGGCGAGGCACATCACCTCATTGAGGTCGCCAAGGTGGCCGATCCGGAACACCTTGCCCGCCACCTTGGACAGGCCGGCCCCGAACGCCGTGCGGTACCGGTGGTAGCCAATCCGGCAGACCTCCGCACTGTCCACGCCCTCGGGCGTGCGGATTGCCGTGACGGTGTCGGAATACCACTTCTGCTCCAGCGCGCACAGCGGCAGGCCCAACCGGTCCACCCCGCGACGCACTCCCTCCGCGAGCCGGTGGTGGCGCGCGAACACCTGCGGCAGTCCCTCGGCCAACAGCAGATCCAGCGAACATCGCAGGCCGTGCAGCAGCGGCGAGGACGGGGTGTAGGGGAAGTAGCCGAGGTCGTTGGTCTTGAGCATGTCCTCGAAGCTGAAGTAGCAGCGCTCCATCGTCGAGGACATGTGCGCATCCAACGCCTTGACGCTGACCCCGAGCATGGACATCCCGGCGGGCAGCATCAAGCCCTTCTGAGAGCCGGTCACCGCCAGGTCGACGCCCCACGCCTCCTGCTCGAACGGGATCGAGGCCAGCGAGGACACCGCATCGACGTATAGCAGGGCGTGCGAGCCGGCCTCGTCCATCACCCGCCGAACACTGGCGATGTCGGAGGTCACCCCGGTGGCGGTCTCGTTGTGGCAGGCGAAAACGCCCTTGATGGTCTTGTCCTCGTCGAGGTGGCGCGCGTAGTCCTCCAGCGGGACGCCCTCCCCCCACTCCCGGTCCACGCAGATCACGTCAAGACCCAGCCGGGCCGCCATGTCGGCCCAGAGGTGGGAGAACTGGCCGAAACGTGACATCAGCACCCGATCGCCCCGGTTGAGGGTGTTGGTGATCGCCGCCTCCCACGCCCCGGTACCGGAGGACGGGTACATGAACACCCGGCCGGTCTCGTTGGCGAAGACCTTCTTCAGGTCGGCGAACAGCGGCAGGGTCAGGTCGGGAAAGTCTGGTGCCCGGTGGTCTTGCTGAGGGACGTTCATCGCGCGGCGCACGGCGTCCGGGACGTTGGTCGGCCCAGGGACGTATAAGTGGATGGGTCCGTTAGGCATGCCCGCCACCACCCTTCGGTGCTGGGTGCGCCTCGGGACCGGGGCTGTTGGAGCTGGGAGCGAGCTGCGGATACAGCGGGTAGCGCTTGGCCAGCACCCTGGTGCGCTCGGTCAGCGCGGCTCGCTTGGCGTCGTCCATGTCGCCCGTCAGCGCCTCGGTGATGACCTTGCCGATCTCGTGGAAGTCGCTTTCCTGCAGACCCCTGGTGGCCAGTCCTGGGGTTCCGATCCGCAAACCGGAGGCGACGGACGGCGGCCGCGGGTCAAAGGGCACCGCGTTGCGGTTCACGGTGATTCCGACCTCGGCGAGCCGGTCCTCAGCCTGCTGACCGTTCAGCGGGGAGTCCCGCAGGTCGGCGAGCACCAGATGAGTGTCGGTGCCACCGGTGAGCACGTTGAGCCCACCGTCGAGCATCTCCTCGGCGACCGCTCGAGCGCCGGCGCGGGTGCGTTGCTGGCGTTCCCTGAACTCCTCCGACGCGGCGATCTTCAGCGCCACTGCCTTGGCGGCGATCACGTGCATCAGCGGCCCACCCTGCCAGCCGGGGAACGTCCGTGAGTTGATCTTCTTTTTGAACTCGTCCTTGCAGAGGATCATCCCGCTGCGCGGTCCACCCAGCGTCTTGTGGATCGTGGTGCTGACCACGTGCGCGTGCGGTACGGGATTGGGGTACTCACCGGCGGCGACCAGGCCGGCGAAGTGCGCCATGTCGACGAACAGGTAGGCACCTACCTCGTCGGCGATCTGGCGGAAGCGGGCGAAGTCGATCTCGCGGGGGTAAGCCGACCAGCCGGCGAGAATCATCTTCGGCTGGTGTTCCTTCGCCAGCCGCTCGACCTCGTCCATGTCCAGCAGCGAGGTGTCCTTGTCCACGCCGTAGGGCACCACGTTGTAGTAGAGCCCCGAAAAGTTGATCTTCATTCCGTGCGTGAGGTGCCCGCCGTGGTCGAGCTTCATCCCCAGGAAGGTGTCGCCGTGATCCATCAGCGTGCTGTAGACGATGGTGTTGGCTGAGGCACCACCGTTGGGCTGCACGTTGGCATGCTCGGCCCCGAACAGCTCCTTCGCCCGGTCGATCGCCAGCTGCTCGGCCACGTCGACGTGCTCGCAGCCGCCGTAGTATCGCCGGCCCGGGTAGCCCTCGGCGTACTTGTTGGTGAGCACCGAGCCCTGACAGTCCAGGACCGCCTGTGGCACGAAGTTCTCCGAGGCGATCATCTCCAGGGTGCTCTCCTGGCGGGTGAGCTCGTTCTCGAGCACCTCGGCGATCTCTGGGTCGACCTCGGCGACGGGCTTGGTGAAGTAGTCAGCGGGCAAGTCGCTCATGAGGGGCCTCCTGGAG
>JALZCN010000383.1 GCA_030863045.1 Actinomycetota bacterium
CCCAACCCGCCGCACCCCAACCCGCCGCACCCCAACCCGCCGCACCCCAACCCGCCGCACCACAGCCAGCCGAGGCTCCTGTCGAGCCGCAGCGGGACAACAACAGCAGCGGCGACACCGTCTATTACAAGGACTGTGACGCGGCACGGGCCGCGGGTGCGGCTCCGCTCAGGCGCGGAGAACCGGGCTACCGACCTGGGTTGGATCGCGACAAGGATGGCATTGCCTGCGACGAGTAGCCGATCATGTCCTGCCGAGCGAGCGTGATCGCCCGAACGCTGCGCAGGGCGGTCGACGGCATCCGGCGACCTGACAGGCCGGTGACGAGGGCCGCCACCGCCACGTCATGAGCCTCCCAAGCCGGACGGGTTCGCGTTGCCCACGGCACAACAGAAGCCGGCATCGATCTCTGCTGCTCAGTCGTCAGCGCGGGACCGCCGTCGTCGCGGTTGTACGTCTCATGGGCCGGTTAGGAATCTGGTGACGGCTGCGCGGCCCGCCGGGCCGTTGCCGGTGTTTTGGGTGATGTGCCCCGAGCCGGGGATGACGACAAGGTGCGCGTGGGGTGCGTAGCTGGCTTCATGTTGGGTCCACGCCAGGGGGGTTATCAAGTCATGATCGCCGGCCAGCAGCAGCGTTGGCACCGGTGGCAACTTCGCGTTGGACGGAAACGGGACCACGGGGGTGGGTGGCCACGGTTGACACATCGCTACGGTTCTGTTGCCGGCCGCGGTAGCCCGGTCGTAGGGGAACAACGCTGCGTCCGACAGCGCGGCCACCGCTTTTGTGGTCGCCTCGGCCCGACCGAGCAGCGGGGTTTCGGCATTGCCCCACGGCCAAATCCAGTCCGCACACACGGTGGCGGCGTACAGGCCTCGGCTAAAGCCTTCGGCCGATTTGGCCTTGCCATGTTTTTCTGCGGCGATGATGGCGTCCAGCGCGGTGTTCTCACCCCGCGCCGCTTGGTGCAGGGCGACCGGTATGCCGGTCAGCTTCGGTGCACCGTGGGTCAGCCCGCTGAGGACGTCGAGCAGTCGGGGACCGTCGTGGCGCAGCCGGATCGCCGCAAAGAGATCCTGTGCGGGGTCGGTCGTACACAAGGTTTCCGCGCACACCATCCGCAGTACTTCCGCGGTGCGGTTGAACACGGCGATCCCCAGCGGATCGAAGGCGTCGTGCGGTACCACCGAGTCGAGCACCAGCCGCGATACCCGGTCGGGATGGGTGATCGCGTAACGTTCGGCGACGAATGCGCCGTAGGAGGCGCCGGCGAGGGTCAGTGTGGTCACCCGCAGCGCTTGGCGCAGAGTATCCAGGTCAGCGACGGTGTCAGCGGTGGTGTAGAACCGTCGTTTGTCCCCGATGGATTGTGCGCACGCCTGCACGGCGCTGGGCGGAGGCACGGCCAGATCCGGGTCGCCCATCGCCTGCTGTAGCTCTGGGCATTGCAACGCGCCAGCGCCGGTACCGCGCGAAGAGAACAGTACCAGCCGGTAGTCGCGTAGCACCGCCGGGTCGAACTGGTGGGCGATTACGGCGGTCAACCCCACCCCCGGTACACCCGGACCACCGACCAGCCACACCAGCACACCGCGCGGTGCTGTGGTGTTGTCGGCCATCGCGACCTGCAGCGAGAGCTGCCCGGGCTGGCGGGGAGACGCCCGCAGCCCAGCATGATCCAACGGCACGGTCAGCGTCGCGCAGCTAAACGTGACACCCCCAGGACCCCGGAACGTACCGCCTGCACGATCACGGGGTGTGGTATCACCCAGCACAGCCGGGTCGCAGGGTTGGACGCCATCCAGCACCGGAGCCGATTCAGACATCCTTTCCCGAGGCTGGGCCCCGCAACCACCCACAACGACAGCAATCAGGGCCGCTATCGCCATCGCAACGTACCTGCCTGAGATTCTTGTGAGGGTCCAGCGCAATCCGGCGCCCACCGACATCCCGCAACCCCCTCGCCCGATCCCAGGTACTGTCAAGTCAGCCAACGTGGGCCGCGAAGACCAGCCACGCGACGTCCTGCTTTCGCCGCCCCAACCCGGCATTCGCGTTGGATAAGGCCTTGCCTCAACGGCCTTAGCTGCTGCACGGAATCTCGGACCGACCGGTGACCAATAGGACTTACCAGGAAATCCAGGGGCAATGCTCCCCAACCCTCGAGCCGGATCCAGCCTGCCGGTGAGGTCCTTCGGAGGCTGCTTTCTGCGAGTCATGTTGGTGAATGTAGACACAGCCTAATGGACAGTCCAATGGACAAGAACCCCTGATCGAAGATCGTTAGCTTCGGTTGGCACGCGACGGCACAAGCGCCAGGACGCCGAGACATATCCAGACGCCTCCCCGGTCCCAAAGGAAATGCTGGGGCGGCATGCCTCGCCGTCCAATGCACTCACCGGTCTTGGGCCGGGTTGGGGGATCGGCGAGCGGATCGGATCGTCAGGGCGCCGGGGCACCACCGAAACTAGACTCATCACGCCTTATTCAGTGGGAGGTCGGCGCGGGGGCAGCGGCACCCGATTCAGATCCTCGGCAATCACGATGTCGCCGCCGAAGTCTGCGGCGGACTCATCATGGAAACACGCGGGTTCGCATTCGGAGTAGCGCTGGGAGAAGTGGGTGAGTACCAGTCGACGCACCCCGCACTCGGCTGCCACCCGGGCGGCCTGCGCGACGGTGAGGTGTCCGTACTCGCTGGCGAGCGCTGCGTCCTCGGCGAGGAAGGTAGCTTCAATCAGCAACAGATCCACGCCGTCGGCAAGCTCGTACACCGCCTCGCACAGCCGGGTGTCCATGACAATCGCGAACCGCTGGCCCCGGCGCGCTTCACTCACCTGCTCGACGGTCACCACCCGCGCGTCGACCTTGAGCACGCCGTTGCGCTGCAGCTCGCCGACCTGCGGGCCAGTAATGCCGAACCGGGCCAGTAGCCCAGGCAGCATGCGGCGGCCGTCCGGCTCCACTAGTCGGTAACCGAACGACTCGACCGGATGGTCCAGCCGCCGTGCGTGCAGGACTCCGGTGGGAAGTATCGCGATCGCAGCGTCCCGGTCGACCGGTTCCTCCCGGATGTCTACGAGATCGACGAACGCGCTGGCACGCCGTAACCGGTTGAAGAACTCCCTACCCGATGCGGGATAGTGTGCGTAGACGGGATGCGGCACCCGATCGAGGGAGAGCCGTTGCATGATCCCGGGCAGGCCAAGGCAGTGATCGCCGTGAAAGTGCGTCACGCAGATCCGGGTGATTGCACTACTGGGCACACCTGCCAGCAGCAACTGCCGCTGGGTACCCTCGCCGGGGTCGAACAGCAGTCCCTCGCCGTCCCAGCGCAGCAGGTACCCGTTGTGGTTGCGCCAGCGGGAAGGCACCTGACTCGCCGTCCCAAGTATGACCAACTCGCGAACGGACATTCGACCGCCCACTCCTCTTCGCCCGGGCGGAGACTGCCCGACGGCTCTAACCTCTCATCGGCCGAGCATTCTCATCAGGCCCGGTCGCGCAGCTCGGTGCTGGCGCCGGCCGCCTGGGCGCAGTGTGCACAGCAGAAGAACTGGCCCGCCGCCTGCACTCCGTGGCCGACGATCTTGCATCCGCAGTGTTCGCACACCGGAGCCATACGATGGATTGCGCATTCGAAGCTGTCAAAGACGTGCACTGCGCCTTGGGCATGAACTTCGAAGGCCATGTCGTAATCGTTCCCACATACCTCGCACTGCGGCATCTCAGCTCCTGTCGAGCGGACTGGGTTGGGTCGATACCTATGCAGCCATCGGGTAGCCCGGCCAGAGCTCGGCAAAACCTGACAGACCCGGCCTGGCGGCCATCAAACCGTTCGCACTGGACCGCACGCTGCGCAACCCCAGCACCTCAGCTGGCCCGCCGAAGTGGCCAGTTGCACATCAATGTCATCATCGTCGGGCTCCGCCCAATACAGGCTGGGCACACAATGCTCAAGCCGATGCATCGGCTGACCGTCCCTACCGTGTAGCCCACTCCAAAGTTAGCCCCTGGCACGATGTCACGGGCCTGTTCGGCCGGTCTCGGGCGTGGGTACGGTCCGCAGCACACTCACCGCAGCGCGGTGAGCCGGATTCGGATAGCCACCAGCGCCTGGAAATAGTAGTCCGTAGCAGGGACCGCAGCCGGTTGTTCGCTTGCTGCCGAGCCGTGACGGCTTCGGAGTCTGCTTCCTGCGAGTCATGCGCGAGTGTAGGCACGGATAAGGACGGTTCGATGGACAAAGATCACCGGTGCTGCCATTCTGATCCTGCTTAGTTGCTTCGCCGCTGGTGAGCGGTGCTGTAGACGATGCGCGCCCGAAGGGACTCGAACCCCTAACCTTCTGATCCGTAGTGCGAAGTCACCCATTCAGGAAGTACTACCTGGCATTTTGCTCGCCACGGTTACGCGGTCGAGGCACCAGTGCCACCCGGAGGACTGGAGTTAATGGACAGTCCAATGGACAAGATCCACAATGACCTGTGCGACCCGAAGGTGAGTCGCTCGTATGTCAAATGACTGATCTATTCGGTTGCGGTTACCGCTCGGTGATGCTCACTGCCCGGTAGTGCCTCTTCACCTGGGTGGATCGGCGCCCGGTTGGCTAGCCAACGAGGGTGTCGGCGGTTGTCGGGGGTTTGGCGTGCGGTGCACCAGCCCGGCCTGGGGTGAGCCGATTAACCATCGGGCAGGTGGTCGGGTGCGCGGGGTCTCGGAGTGCGAGCAGCATGATTGCCAGCCCGCGCTGATGAAGTGCAGTGCGAGCAGCTGGCCCAGGGTCATGTCACTGCCCGCCCAGGCGGCGCACCTATGAGCTCCCTGTCTGAATCTCTGAGGCACGCCAGTCAGGTGGAGGTCTGGGCATCAAGGGCGGCGGGGCGCGGGGCGGGAGGTCCGTAGCCGGTCAGCCGGGCCCGGAGTGCTGCGGCGATGAGAGCTGGATGGAATAACAGCGCTGGGGAACCCATGAGGTGGTAAACACGGGCCAGGACAGCGTGTGCGCGCCGGTCCCCGTGAACGGCCAGGCGGCTGAGCTGTCGAGTCCATCGGCCGAGCAGCGCCTGTGGGAGGGACTGATCACCAGCGCTGGTGGGATAGCGCAGATCTTCACTGGTCGCGATGGCCCAAGGCAGCGATACGACGGTGGCGAACTTTCGAAGCAGTCGACGGGCGTACCCCGGGTCCAGGCCGGCGGCCAGCGCCCGGCGCAAGAGGAGGGCTTCGCAGGCCGCGACCGTGATGCCTTGCCCGTAGATCGGGTTGAATGCGCAGAACGCGTCACCGACGACGAGCAACCCGTCCGGCCAGTTTCGAACCTGCTCGTAGTGATGACGGCGGTTGCCGGTTTGGCGATGCACCGCGACGTTGCTGACTGGCTTGGCGTGGCGTACCAGCTCCGCCACTGCCGGATCAGGCAATCGCTGGAGAAACGACACGAACCCCGCGGCGTCCCGCGGAGGCCGGTGCTCACCGCAGCCGAACGCGGTGACTAGCCAGCGGCCGCCCTCAACCGGCAGCGCGATACCGCCGACCAACGTTGCCGGCGTCTGCTGGATGACAACACCGACTGCACCAATCTGAGACGGGGCAGCAGCGTACATTCGGGTGGCGTAACCCACGCCTACGTCGACCTGAGACACCGGTGCCGGCCCAACACCGTCATGTGCCAGCCAGACCGGTAACCGCGAGCTACGTCCAGACGCGTCGACCACGAGATCGGCCAGCACAGTGGATCCGTCCACCAAACCCACCTCCCAGCGCCGATCGCAACGCCGCAGGCTTACCACCTTGGAACCGGCGCGGATCTGTACCCCGGGCAGCCTCTCCACCCTGCGCCGCACCACGTACTCAAACAGTGGACGAGTCACAGACAACACCTCGAACGCACGTTGACCGACAGGCAACCACCCCTGCTCGGCACGCCACGGCAGTTCACCGGTGTCAAATGGCACCGCACCAACACCAAGCAGCTCCTGCCGCGAACCGGGAAGCAGCTCCTCCAACGCGAGCAGGCCACGGAAAAGGAACACATGCGGCTGCTCCCCCTGCGGCACCCCGGGCCGCGGCTTCGGACCACCAGGGAGGACATCACGCTCGAGTACCGTCACCGAGTTACCGCGGTCCGCTACCGCGGCAGCAGCGAACAACCCTGCCACGCTCGCCCCGACTACGACGACCCGCCACGGTACGTCCCTCGGCATCTCAGCGCCCACTGCACCTCCAACCCAGCCCGACTACTAACAAAATGTTGATCTTAATCTGTTGGCCAAGCACTGTGCAGACGAAGAAACTTGAACCTAAACCCCGGCCTTGCAAAAGCGGTGGCCTCAGCACGACGGGATCAAGGGACAACCACCCCGCCGTGCCCAGGAGTTCGGCTATGTTCCTTGATCTTGCCTCCTGGCGGCGCTATCAGAGTCCTGCTGAGGAGTTCAGCATCACATGAGACAGGGGTGCACAGAGGTTCGCCCGAGGATCCCTAGGCCGGCGTCGGGGTCGGTAGCACTGTGGCAGCCGCGCAGGACCGCGGTATCCACTTCCGCAGCCTCCAAGAGCAGATCAACACCGCAACCAGCGGTGGCAAGCTCGTTTTCCACCGCTGCGGTGAGGGCGCCCGTCGCGGTGACGGCGCGGGGGGCCGATGTCCCTTCGAGCGCGGGCTTGTTGCCACTCTCCGCCGTAACGATCTTCGGTTTCTCCATGATCGTTCTCCTTGTGGTGGCGTAAAGGGCCGACCACGGCCGTCGTCAGCCGCGGCTGCGGATCGGTAGGTCGTAGGTCGATCGTCCGAGATGACGTCATCACCGCTACCGGTCCAGCCACGGCGCTAACCCGTGGTGTCACCCGAGCAGCAGCCAGGGGGTCTTGGGTGTTGGGTGCGGATGTTGGTGTGCTGGCGGCGACCTCGGCGAGTTTGGCCAGCCACCCCTGCGACAGCTCGGCATCGCCGTATTCGTCGTGCCAGTTCCACCACTCGTACGGCGGGTTTGCGGATAGCCCTCGGGCGAGTCCTCCCACTGCTCCTGCCGCCGAGCACGGTCATGTCCAGGTAACTCCAGGTGCTCCCCAACGCTTCGTCGCCACGGTTGTTGATGAAGTAGGTGCGGAACACGCTGTCGCCATCGCGGATGAACGCGTTCGTGCCGTGCCATTCGTCCACGCCGAAGTCGGTGTCGAACAAGACACCTTGCTAGAGGTACCGGACTGGGTTAGGGACGTACCCCTGTAGTAGCTGGTTACCACAGCATCCATGTCAGCATTGCTGAGGGACTCACGGAGCCGCCAGACTCGCTCGGTGCTTGGCAGGGCCGGTTCGTCCTGGACATCGGTCCTGCTAACTGTCCAGGTGACTGACTCCAGGTCGGGGTGAGCAGCTCAGGTGTGTTCGAGTAGGTGTGTAGGAGGTGCGCGTGTCGGGTGTTTTCACCCACCACCCGGCGTCGACTCAGCGTGTTCGATGCGAGTCCGCTCGTGGTCCGAGCCTGGCCTGCCATCGAATGCAGCCTCCATGGT
>JALZCN010000402.1 GCA_030863045.1 Actinomycetota bacterium
GTCACGCACAACACCGATGGTGTTGCACAGGATGCGGGGCAGCGGGGTGGTGGCGAGCTTTGTAATCCGGATCCGCCACGTGTCGGGACCCTGGTCGAGATATTCCCAGCGGTAACTGCCGCAGTGATCGGCATCGAAGTCGTCGCGCAGGTGCCGGGGGTCGTGACTGGTGGCCAGCACGAAGGATTCGCCGACGCGGAGGGCATCGTAGGCTTGAAAGATAACGGGGTGCTTGTCGGGTGTAGGCAGATAGCGTACGTCGAGTTCCAGCTCGGGCACGGGGTTCCTCTCGTCGGACCAAATGCGCCAGCTGTTGCTTTAGTAACTTGCGTCATGACGTCGGTGACCAAATTATCGTGCGTGACGCGCAGAAACGGGTTGTAAAGGACTACGCATTGGCGAGTCAGACCGTCGACCGGATGACAGGACTGCTGGATGACCTGGGCGGCGCTGGGCGCTGATCGGGTGGGAAATGATCAAGGCCAACGGCGAACAGATCGGGACAGACTATGTCCGTTTCTCCCACTGCGCTCGGCGCCTCGAATGCTCAATGCGTTCGCAGCGCAAGTCGCATGACGGCGACGGACTGGGCCGTGAGGCTGTGTAATGACGCTGTGGCCCTTGGCCGCGACACACCCATGTCTGCCTCGCGCGGAATACCTCACGCCCCGGGCGATGAACTCGGACGCTCGCAAGCGCCCAGTTCACCGATGCTTGGCCACGGTCGATAGCACGACCGCGTCTTCGGTGGCCTCAAGCCCGTGGACGGCGGCAGGGACGAGCAGTAGGTCGCCCTGGCGGCCATCCCAGGCGTCGTTTCCGCTGTGCAGACGAACTTTGCCGCGCAGCACGTGCACGGTGGCTTCTCCCGGATTTTCGTGGTCGCCCAATGCGCGGCCAGCCAGCAGGGCAATCACGGTTTGGCGCAGCACGTGCTCGTGTCCACCGAACACCGTCCGCGCGCTGCGACCGCTCGAGGCTTGGCGGGCCGACTGCAGCTCCTCCCGGGCCAGGGCGTCAAGGGAAAGCTTCTGCATGGTGCGACCGTAGCCTCCGCCCGTCTGTTGGCATCCTGACCGTCGAGACCTCGTGCGCGCTTTGCCCGCGATGACCAAGCCATTGCGAGCGACGTGCGTCGCCGCCTGCAGATGTACGGCGGAGCCGACCGCTGGAGCTGGCTTGTGTCCGTGACGCGATTATCAGCGACCCGCACGCGTTCCAAGACGGCATCGATTTGCCGCCGAGCGGGCATTGCGGGTGTGCGTGTATGCCGGAGTAAATCGGTGAGCAAGCGCTGCGCGGCATGCGCGTATTCGGTCGAGCGTCAACGTCCTGTCATGCCGCTGATAGTGCGCCGATGCTTCGCCGTCTTGTAAGCAACCGCCTCAACGCCTTCGGGATCACCTTCGAGGCTGTATCGGCCCCTCACCACGAACTAACCGCCGTGATCAATTACACCGAAGATCGGATGCTCCCCAGCGTCAGACTATTAGTCGGCCTCATCATGCGCACCAAGCACGCACGACGTCACGCAGCCACAGACCCGATTCAGCTCGCATGGGCGTTCGCAAGGGACACGGACGACTGTTAACCAGCGCCAATGTAGGACTGCAGGTATGCCCGATCGGCCTCCAGCTCGCCGATTCGCGCCTTGACTAGATCACCCATGCTGACAATGCCGCAGAGCTTACCGTCGACCATCACCGGCAGGTGCCGGATCCGCCGGTCGGTCATGGTCCGCAGGACGCTATCCACCTCGTCGGTAAGCAAGCAGCTGATCACGTTGACGCTCATGATCTCCGAGACCGGTTTGTGAACGAGCGAAGCTCCGCGCTCGTGCAGGAGGCGGATGAGGTCCCGCTCCCACACCATCCCCACTACCGCGCCGCCGTGGACGACGACCACAGCCCCCACGCGATGCTTGACCATTTCGGCGAGCAGGACGGCAACCGGCGTGTCCGGCGTAACAGTCGCGACCACCGATCCCTTGGCGCGAAGTACATTCACTATCCGCACCGGAACGGCCCTCCGATCAACTGGCCGAGA
>JALZCN010000440.1 GCA_030863045.1 Actinomycetota bacterium
GGAGGTCCGCATCGCCGGCCGGGGCCGATCGGTCGGCAGCTCCAGCGGAACGATCCCCGACAGCTGCCGTGCCCAGTAATCAAGCGCGGTGTCCAGAGCCGGCCCAGACAGCCGGTTACGTTGCCAGCTTGCGAAGTCGGCGTACTGCACCGGCAGCGCGGGCAGATCCGCCGTGTGCGGCTGATCGGTGGCCCCCTGCCTGCAGGCCGAGTACAGCTCGGCCAACTCCTCGACCAGCACATCCATCGAGGCGCCGTCAGTGACAATATGATGCGCAGCGAGCAGCAGCACGTGCTCCCCACTGCCGGCTGAGCCGGCGATCCGACCACCGTCCCCATTGTCGCTACCGGCCAGGTGGACCAGCAGCGCCCGGAACAGCGGTCCCCGCTGCAAGTCGAACGGCCGGCGGTGTTCCACTGACAGCACCGCATCCAGCTCAGCGTCCGTCGTGGCGGTGCCAGCGGGCAGTTCAACCACCGGCACCGCTAGTTCGACCACCGGGTGCACGACCTGAGTTCCCTTGCCGTCCACCTCCTCGAAGGTGGTCCGCAACGACTCGTGTCGAGCCACCAGACTCTGCACCGCGGTGGTCAACGCCGGAATGTGCAACCGACCCCGTAGGCGCAACGCGATCCCGCTGTTGTACTCCGTACCGCCGGGCTGCAGCTTGTTCAAAAACCAGAGCCGTTGCTGGGAGAAGGACAGTGGTAACGGCTGGGACCGATCGGCCGGTGGGATCGGGTCGAAGCGTTGCGCCCGGCCGGCCAGACGGCGGCGCAGAGCCTCCTGGAGGTGAGCCGGTAGCGCGGCAATCCGGCTCTCTTGCGATGACGGCATTCGTTCTTTCCCCTTCACCGTCGCTCTTTGTTGCCGTCACCGAAGGCAACACGTTCGAGTTCGCGCAGGATCGCGCCCTCCACCATCTCCGCCAGCGCCGAAATGGTGCGAGCAGTCAGGACATCTCGCGGGGTCAGCGTGATGTCGAAGACTTCGTTGATCCGCGTGGTGATGAGCAGGCTGCGGATGGAGTCGCCGCCGAGTTCGAAGAAGTTGTCCTCGACGCCGACCTTGTCCACGGACAGCGAGTCGGCCCAGATCTCGACCAGCACGCATTCGGTGTCGTTGCGGGGCGCCACGTAGCAGTGACGGGCACCCGCGTCCCACTCCGGAACAGGCAATGCTTGACGGTCCAGCTTCCTGGTAGGACCCAGGGGAAGCGTGTCGAGCAGCACGAACGCCGCGGGCACCAGGTAGTCCGGCAGTACCTGATTCACGAAGGATTGCAGCGCCGCGGGATCGAAAGTGTCGGGCTTCACCGGCACGACATAGGCGACCAGCCGCTGATGACGCGACCGACTCTCTTCGGCCACCGCTGCCTTGCGCCCGATCACCGCGACATCACGCACTTCCGGATGGGTCGCGAGCACGGCCTCGATCACCTGAGAAAACGCGGGAGGAATTCCTTGAATCAGTGCCGCCTGGTGTTCGCCGCCCCGAATTTCAGGCAGCGAAAGTGCGTCTGGCCCGACACCGATACTGCCACCTACCACCAACGGAGCGACTATCTCGAACACCAGCACGTCGAGGTTCGGTGACGTAGGCGCCACCATGCGCGACAACCCCGACATCCGCGACTCCGATGCCACCCACATCGCCAGGTCGACAACGCTGCCGTGAGTGACCGCAACTCCCTTCGGTCGCCCGGTCGGGCCTGGGTGATGAACCGAATCCGGCGGGTAGACGACATAGGCCGGATGCGCCGTCGACAACGGTGCTCCCCGATCCTCATCGGTGAGATCGTTGCCGCTACAGCCCCCCAACGTCGCACCGATGCGCCGGTCATCCAACCGAAGCAGTGGGATTTCAAGACCCGAGTCAGGTAAGCGTTCATCGAGTCCACACGCGGTCACCACCAACGCCGGGCGAGCGTCGAAAAGCATGGACTCAATGCGCTGCCCCGGACAGTCCGGGTCGATCGGCAGATACCCCGCACCCGTCTTCCACACCGCCAACAACGTCACAATCATGTCCACCGAACAGGGCAGCATCAACGCAACGAGCCGATCGGCCCGTACACCGAGCCGGATCAGCACCCGAGCCAATCGATTAGCTCGCTCGTTCAACTCCCCATACGACACGCTCAGGTCATCACAGAAAATTGCAGTCGCCTCCGGAGTTCGACCCACCTGTGCCTCGAACAACTCCGTCAACCTGCGCGCAGGCACCGCGCGGGCCGTGCCGTTCCAGCCCGCCAACACTCGGTGTCGCTCGGCCTCCGTGAAGATATCGATCCGATCCAACGCAACCGTAGGATCTTCGGCGAGCACATTCAGCAGACGAACCAGATGC
>JALZCN010000444.1 GCA_030863045.1 Actinomycetota bacterium
GTGGACCTCGTGTAACGCAGCCGGGCGATCGGGAACCGAGACCACTCAGCGCCCACACCCGCCCGCCACGGCGGTCGGCACTCCACGATCGTCACAGAGCGCTCGGCGAGATCCACCTCGATGCGGACCTGCTCGCGCACATGCTCCGGTACCCGCCCCCTGCACCATCGCTGCACGCGAGCAACGTCCGTCTCCGGCAGACCCGACATGCAACTAGTCTGCCGACCAGGCAGGGTCAACACCGACCCGTCCTGTTGCGACGTTCGCTGGAATTCGCCTGACGACCGATGGGGCCAAATCCCTTGACGACACCCAATGCAGCGCCGGATCTCGCGATCGGATTTGCCTTGTGCACGGCGGCGGGCATGTAGGCCTGGGTGCTGGGGTCGCTGCGCATGCGGGTGTTGGCGATGACGTGGATGGCCTTGTTGAGTGCTCTGTCTTCGCTTCGGTTGAGTCGGTGGCGGGTGGTCTGGCCGCTGGAGGCCCCGATCGGGCTAGTCCCGGCGAGTTTGGCGAAGGCAGCGTCGTTGCGGCAGCGACCGGCATGGGAGAACGAGACGATGGCTTGGGCGGCGCTGACCGGTCCGATTCCGGGTCGGGTGGTCAGCCCGGGGACCAGGTCGTTGACGATCGCGGTCAGCTCGGTGCGGTTGGCCTTGAGCGCGCGGACCGCCTCGCGCAGCGCCAGGGCAAGCCGGCGGATCTCAGCGTGGCGTACGACGTGCTGCCGGCTGGCGGCCGCGGGTTGGCGGCGCCGGACCAGCCCGGCCAGGACGGCGTCGCTGAGGCGGGCGCGGGCTAGGCGGCGGTCGGTGTCATCCCCGTCGCGCAGCAGCGCGCGCAGCCGGTTGGTCTGCGCGGTACTGGTGGTGGTCAGCTCCTGGCGCGCGTTCAGCCGAGGGATGGCCGCAGACGAGGCGGCAGTGTGGGACGTTCCTGCCAAGGCCTTCACCGATCCTGGCACCCACGACACCGCCATCGACCTGAGCCAGGCCAGCCAGCACCAGACCGACTAGGACGGCCCCTAAGGCACGCCGGGGCGGGGTCCAACAGCATCACGAGGCGTCATCAGCGTGTAGCAGTACGTCACTGCGCCGTTGAAGCCGCGGTTTACTGGTCTTTGCGCATCAGAACCGGCAGGCCGCCCTGTTCCGAGGTTGTCATGGCCCGATCACAGCCGCGGGTGGTGGATTCTCTTCGCAGGGCACTTGGCTACCGGCGCCGGGCAGCAGATCGTCTCGAACCCAGCCCTGGTCTCCGGTGGACACGTTGCGCAGGAAGGTCCACGTGCCCCCCTGGCCCGGGGCGTAGCAGAGGTAGTCGGCGAGTTGGCCGGGTATTCCCTGACCGGTCTGTATGCAGGAATTGCTAGGGCCGCTGCGCATGGTCACGGTAGTGACCGGGAAGGTCTCCCAGCCGCTTAAGTCCTTGTCCGGATAGCTAATTCCGCAGGCGACAGTGCTAGACGCTCCCACCCCAGGATCCTTGGGCGGTGGAGTCGGCGCTTGCGCGCGTGCGGGCGCAGCGATGGTCAGTGTGGCCATGGCCACAGCCAGCACCGAACCGGCCACGCGCGCGGTGGTCCAAGGCATGGACAAGCCCCCATATCATCTCGTGGGACCCAGGGCCCGCTAGAACGGCCTGGGAGCGAACCGGCTGTGTTGCGGCGACTACGCTGAGTGATCCTACCCATGCCTTCGGCTTGAGATCAACAACCCAGCCCTCCGGAGGGCCTAAGGGCGGTGCAAGTCCGCCGGTGGTGGGGTTGCGGCACCACCGATGGATGATCACTTCGGCGGGCCACGAGCGGGTGGTCGAGCTCGTAGCGGACCGGATGGTCTCGCGGGTCGTTTCGCGCTCGACCACCGTGACTGGTCCGAGCTCGGCCAGGGCGGCGATCACGTCCTCCACCAGTCTCGGCGGAGCCGAGGCACCAGCGGTCAGCCCGATTACCCCAACCCCGTCCAGCCATTCCGGGCGGATGTCACTGGGGTCGTCGATGAGAT
>JALZCN010000472.1 GCA_030863045.1 Actinomycetota bacterium
GTGGTGCACTGGCCGTCAACCAATCGGAAGGTGTGGTGGTGCAGCGGGCAGATCACCTGCTCGCCGTCGACGAGGCCGTCGGCGAGCGGGCCGCCACGGTCCGGGCAGCGTGCTGCCACCGCTCGCATCTCACCATCGCGTAACCGGAACACGGCCACCTGCTCGTCACCGACGACGAACGCACGGCCCTCGCCGATCGGAATCTGCTCAACCGGGCCAAGCCTGCACAACCGGGCTCCAGCTGTCGACGCGCTCACCGGCCGGTCCTTTCCGCACCTCGACCAGCGGCAGTGCCTCGCGGAACTGGCCTGCGGTCACCGGTTGCCGGTGCTCCTGCCACGGGTCGCGGTAGGCGTCGATCGACTGCTGCATGGCCTCGTCGAGCCGGTCCATGATCCCGTCCCGGTCCTCGACGATGATTGCCTGCAGCTCGCCAAGGCCGACCCGGGGAACGAAGTCGCAGCTGCGTTCCAGCCAGTTGGCATTCTCCCGGTAGTACTGCAGGAACCGCCCGGTGAGGGTGATGGCATCGGCGTGGCTGTCCACTGTGGCCAGCAGGTCGCCCTTGCGAACATTGGCCCCGGCTGCACCACCAATGTAGATCTCCCACCGGCCGCCCTCGACCGCGACGATCCCGACATCTTTGACGTAGGACTCCGCGCAGTTGCGAGGGCAGCCCGAGACAGCCAGCTTCATCTTCACCGGGCTCTCCAGTCCCTGGTAACGCCGCTCGATGTCGACTCCCAACCGCGTCGAGTTCCCCAGGCCGAAGCGGCAGAAGTCGATGCCCACACAGGTCTTGACGGTCCGAAAGCTTCTGCCGTAGGCGTAGCCCGATGGCATGTCCAGATCCGCCCATACCTTAGGCAGGTCTTCCTGCGTACCCCGAGCAGGTCGATGCGCTGACCACCGGTGATCTCAACATCGGGATGTGGTAACGCTCCGCGACGTCGGCAATCCGCCTTAGCTGCGCCAGGGTGGTGACGCCACCGGAGATCTGCGGCCCGACCGAGAAGGTCCCATCTCGCTGGATATTGGCGTGCACCCGGTCGTTGATGAACCGAGCGTCCCGCTCGTCGATGTACTGCTGGCCCCACATCATCTTCAGCAGCGACGCCAGTGCCATCTTGCTGCCCGCGTGCTCGAGGCCATCCTCGGCGAGCGCGGCGAACACCGCCGACGGCGACCGCAGCCCACGTTGCCGGATCTCGGCCATGAGCGTCGGCTTGTCCATCGGGATGCACGGCACGTAGTAATCCTCGGCCGGGTCTACTTGCAGGTCACTGCCCAACGCCGCGGTCACGATGTCGGCGACCAGGCCCTTGCAGGAGCCGCAGCCCTTGCCTGCGCGGGTGGCAGCCATGACTCCGCCGACGGTGCGCTGCCCGTCTCGCACGCAGGCCACCAACTGACCTTTGCTCACCCCGTTGCAGTTGCAGACCTGCGCCTCGTCGGCCAGCTCTCCCGCGCCGACCTCCGGCGACGGCGCGCCGATGTCGAACAGCAGCTTGATCCGCTCCTCGGGCAGCGGCACCCGCCGGTCGAAGGCCTGGGTCAGCGAAGCAACCTTGCTGACGTCACCCAGCAGCGTGGCGCCGACAGGATGCAGTCGCGATTTGGTAGACCCGCGGCGAGGCTCGCTGAACTGCACGAACTCATCGTCGGACCGCTCGGGTTCTTTGAGGCCCATTGCCGCCACATTTACGCCGGCGACCCTGAGCTTGGTCGCCAGCCGCGAACCGTGGTACGCCGCTGCTGGGTCGGCGCCGGTGATGTGGTCGGCCAGCACCGCTGCCTGCTCCCACAGCTCCGAGCCACGAGCGGTGGGCGAACGCCGGGGGTCGATGGTGATGTGCGTCGCGCCACGGCTGCGGCCCTGGTCGAACCACTGCATCGCGGGCGGCATGGTGTCGGCCGGGTTGGCGCCGACCAGCAGGATGACATCGGCCGCGGCGATGTCGGCCAGTGGGAACGGCAGGCCCCGGTCGATGCCGAAGGCGCGGGTGGTCGCCGCGGCGGCTGAGGACATGCAGAACCGGCCGTTGTAGTCGATCTGGGATGTGCGCAACGCGAGCCGGGCGAACTTGCCGAGCTGGTAGGCCTTCTCGTTGGTCAGGCCACCGCCGTCGAAGCAGCCCACGCTGTCGCGCCCGTGCCGTTGTTGCGAGCACCTGACCGCATGCGCCACCCGGTCCAGGGCATCGCCCCAGGTCGTAGGCCGCAACGGTCGGTCACGCCGGTCGCGGGCCAACGGCTGGAGTAGCCGGTCGGGGTGGTTGAGCAACTCGGCCGCAGCCAGCCCTTGCTGCACAGCCCGCCCCTGTTGGTCGGGAAGTCGTCCTGTTTCTCCAGATGTACTTGCCTTTGGACGACACCCAGGGTGATGCCGCACTGCAACGAGCAGTACGGGCAGTGAGTCGGTGTCGGGCGACCATCCACCTCCCCACCGTCCGCCGCACTGGTTTCAGCCTTGTTGTCTGCCGGTTACGGCTCGGCTGGCAAACCGCTACGAGAGCCTCACATGCCCGCTGACCAGATGGTGACCTCCCTCGGCGCATGCAGGGTTGCCGTCAGGGCCTACGGAGTTGGCTCCAGATGGCGATTCCGGTGGCCGCTCAGGCGGTGCCGGTAAGCGGGCGGTCTATCCAGGACATCAGTCCGCGTAGGCGGGCACCGACCTGCTCGATGGGGTGGTGCTCACCTTCGGCGCGCAGCTTGGTGAAGTTCGGCCGGCCGTTGTCGTCCTCGGTCACCCACTCCTGGGCGAAGCTGCCGTTGCGGATCTCGGTGAGGATCCGGCGCATCTCGTCCTTGACCTCGGGGGTGATGATCCGCGGCCCGCGGGTGAGGTCCCCGTACTCAGCAGTGTCGGAGATCGAGTAGCGCATCCGGGAGATCCCGCCCTCATACATCAGGTCGACGATGAGCTTGACCTCGTGCAGGCATTCGAAGTAGGCCACCTCGGGTGCGTACCCGGCCTCGGTGAGCACCTCGAACCCGGCCTGCACGAGCGCGGTCAGCCCGCCGCACAACACCGTCTGCTCTCCAAACAGATCGGTCTCGGTCTCCTCGGTGAAGGTCGTCTTGATCACCCCGGCACGGGTACCACCGATCGCCTTGGCATACGACAACGCCAGCGCCTGGGCACCGCCGGTGGGATCCTGCTCGACGGCGATCAGGCAGGGCACCCCCTTGCCGTCGACGAACTGCCTGCGCACCAGATGGCCCGGCCCCTTGGGCGCCACCATCGCCACGTCCACATCGGACGGCGGACGGATCAGGTCGTAACGGATGTTGAACCCATGCCCGAACATCAGTGCATCACCGGAGTTCAGGTTCGGCGCGATGTCCTGGGCATAGATTTTGCGCTGCTTGGTGTCCGGAGCGAGAATCATGATCACGTCGGCCTCGGCCGCTGCCTGCGCCGGCGTCACGACCTGCAGGCCCTCGTCGGCCGCTTTCGGGCGTGACTTGGACTCCTCGGGCAGACCAACGCGGACGTCGACCCCCGAATCGCGCAAGCTCAACGCGTGCGCATGCCCCTGACTCCCATACCCGATCACCGCGACGGTCCGCCCGGCGATCACCGAAAGATCAGCGTCCTCATCGTAAAAAATTTCTGCACTCATCAATCGCTCCTGTCCAAATACCGCGTTCTGGGGACAGAACGCACTGATCCCGGTTCTATGACTGCCTTCTGTCCCCAGAACGCGGGAACGGAGGGTTCTAGCGGATTGTCCCGGCGGTGATAGCGCGGGGACCGCGGCCCATGGCGACCATGCCGGACTGCACCAACTCGCGGATGCCGTAGGGCTCGAGCATCCGGATTAGGGCATCGAGTTTGTCCGCGGTACCGGTGGCCTCGATGGTCAGCGCCTCCGGGGAGACGTCGACGACCTTGGCCCGGAACAGCGTGGCCGTCTCGAGCACTTGCGAGCGCACCGTGGTGTCGGCCCGGACCTTCACCAGCAACAGCTCCCGCTGCACCGCCATCGCCGGATCCAGCTCCACAATCTTGATCACATTGATCAGCTTGTTGAGCTGCTTGGTGACCTGTTCCAGCGGCAATTCGTCGACGGCGACCACGATCGTCATCCGGGAGATGTCAGAATTCTCGGTGGGCCCTACCGCCAGCGAGTGGATGTTGAACCCGCGGCGGCTGAACAGTCCGGCCACCCGGGCCAGCACGCCGGGCTTGTTCTCCACCAGCACCGACATGGTGTGCGTGGTCATGACCCGTCCTCGTCGAACAGCGGGCGGATGTTGCGGGCCGCCATGATGTGGTTGTTGCCGGTGCCGGCCGCGACCATCGGCCAGACCTGGGCGTCTTTGCCGACCACGAAGTCGATCACGACGGGGCGGTCGTCGATCTCCATCGCCTGTTCGATGACCTTGTCCACGTCGGGCTCGGCCTCGCAGCGCAGGCCTACGCAACCCAGTGCCTCGGCGAGCATCACGAAGTCCGGAATGCGACCGTGGGTCCCGAGGTCGGTCTGCGAGTAGCGCTCGGAGTAGAACAGGTTCTGCCACTGGCGGACCATGCCGAGGCTACCGTTGTTGATCACAGCAACCTTGATCGGGATACGCTCGATGGCGCAGGTGGCCAGTTCCTGGTTGGTCATCTGGAAGCTGCCGTCGCCGTCGATGGCCCAGACCGTCGCCTCGGGTCTGCCCAGTTTGGCGCCCATCGCCGCCGGCACCGCGTATCCCATCGTGCCCAGTCCACCGGAGTTGATCCAGCTGCCCGGCTTTTCGTACCTGATGAACTGCGCCGCCCACATCTGATGCTGACCCACCCCGGCGGTGTAGATCGCATCCGGACCGACCAGCACACCGAGCCGCTCGATCGCGAACTGCGGGGAGAGCATCCCGTCGGTCGGACGGTCATAGCCCAAGGGGAACGTCTGCTGCCAGTTGCGCAACTGCTGCCACCAGGCAGCGAGATCCGGATGGCCGGCCTCGAACTCGGCGCGCACCGCAGTGATTAGCTCGTCGATCACCTCGGCGCAGTCCCCCACGATGGGCACATCGGCCCGCCGGTTCTTGGAGATCTCAGCGGGGTCGATGTCGGCGTGCACCACTGCGGCGTCCGGAGCGAAGGTCGACAGCTGTCCGGTGACCCGGTCGTCGAACCGGGACCCCAGGGCCACCAGTAGATCCGAGCGCTGCATGGCCGCGACCGCAGCCACCGTGCCGTGCATGCCGGGCATGCCCAGGTGTTGCGGATGCGAGTCGGGAAAGGCCCCACGAGCCATCAGGGTGGTCACCACGGGCGCCCCCGTGAGCTCGGCCAACTCCCGCAGCTCCGTCGTGGCCCGCGCCTTGATCACACCGCCGCCGACGTAGAGCACCGGGCGGCGGGCGGTGGCGATCAGCCGTGCGGCTTCCCGGATCTGCTTGCCGTGCGGCCGGGTGGTCGGCCGGTAGCCGGGCAGCTGCAACTCGGGCGGCCACGCGAAAGTGGTGTGCTCCTGCAGCACGTCCTTGGGGATGTCCACCAGCACCGGGCCCGGGCGCCCGGTGGCGGCCAGGTGGAAGGCCTCCGCGATCGCCCTCGGGATCTCGGCGGGGTCCTTCACCAGCATGTTGTGCTTGGTGACCGGCTTCGTGATGCCGGTGATGTCCGCCTCCTGGAAGGCGTCCGTACCGATCAGCGCCCTGGTTTGCTGGCCGGTGATGGCCACCACCGGCACCGAGTCCATATGCGCGTCGGCCAGCGGCGTGACCAGGTTCGTCGCACCGGGACCCGAGGTGGCCATGCACACCCCTACCCGCCCGGTGGCCTGTGCGTACCCGGTGGCGGCGTGCCCGGCCCCCTGCTCGTGGCGGACCAGGACGTGGCGAACCTTCGTGGAATCCAGCAGCGGGTCATACGCCGGCAGGATCGTGCCGCCAGGAATGCCGAACACCGCCTCACAGCCGAGCGCTTCCAGGGAGCGGACGAGAGACTGCGCACCGGTGACCCGCACCGGTGCACCTACCGGTGGAGCCGGTTTCGGTGGTTGCGCCGAGCTGGGCGTCTCTCTGGGAGTCACGATTGTCATCGTCCTGCCTTATTTCATCGTTTGCTCGCCCTGGCCATCAAAAAACCCCCGCCGCCCGAATCGGGCGAAGCGAGGGTCGGCGCGTCGACGTCTGTGACTGCTCAGACGACGCGCCCATGACGTACAAGGACGGTGAGGATCGGCACGTCGCCGACGGTAATGGTGGGGCCCCGGCACCGTCAACCTGGCGGGAGCTGCTCCCGAATCCTGGGAGCGCTCCCTCACGGCGAGGCACCGGCCGCAGCCGTAAGGTGGGGCGGTGCAGGCCAGCGCCGATCTGATCGTTCTGGGCGCGGGCCCTGCCGGGCTAGCGGCCGCGTGGCAAGCCAGCCGGACTGGTCTGTCCAGCATCGTGGTGGAACGCGCGGCCGCTGTCGGGGGGATGGCGGCGAGTTTCGACGTCGCCGGCGTCCGGGTCGATCACGGCAGTCACCGCCTACATCTAGCCACCTCCCCTTCGGTCATGGCCGACCTGCGTGGGTTGCTGGGCGATGACTTGCAGCTCCGGCCGCGCAACGGCAGGCTGCGGGTTGCCGAGCAATGGGTCGGGTTTCCACTCCAACCCGCCCAGCTGCTTCGAGCGCTACCCGCAGGGATGTTGACCCAGATCGTGGTTGAGGCGCTCACCGAGCCGCTGCGCAGGCGCAGGGCACCGACGAGCTACTCCGACGCACTGCGCGCCAGCCTGGGCCCCACCCTCTACGACGCCGTCTACGCCCCCTACGCGGTGAAGCTATGGGGCTTGCCCGGTGAGCAGATCGACCCCGAACAAGCCCGCCGCCGGGTCAGCGCTGACACCCCCTGGAAGATCGCCCACCGGGTGCTTCGTCAGAACCTTGGCAGGCAGCGCCGTGAAGCGCAGGGAAGGGTCTTCTACTACCCCCGCCGAGGATTCGGCCAGATCGTGTCGGCGTTGGCCGACGCAGCTGTGGCTGCCGGTGCGCAGCTGAGGCTGAACACCACAGTCGAGGAGGTGCGCGCTAGCGAGGACGGCGTCAGCGTGCGCACCCGCAACGGGGAGACGTTCACCGCCGGGCACCTGTTCACCACAATCCCCCTGCCCCTGCTGGCTCGGATCGCGGTACCCGCGCCGCCCGCTGCCGCAGTCGACGCCGCGGCAGCGCTGCAGTTCCGCTCGATGGTGTTGGTCTACCTGGTCCATGAGGGTCGCCCATGGACGACGTTCGACGCGCACTACCTGCCCGGTCTGGACACTCCGGTGAGCCGCATCTCCGAACCGGCCGGCTACCGGTGTTCCACGGCGGACCCCGCTGATCGCACCGTGCTGTGCTGCGAGGTGCCCTGCCAGGTCGGTGACCACTGGTGGTCCGCCGAGGAGAGTGACCTCGCGGCGATGGTCGGCGAGGCCTTAAGTCGCTGCGGTCTGCCACCGGTCCGGGGATCCGAGGTTGTGGTGCGCCGGCTGCGCACTGTGTACCCGGTCTACGAGACGGGGTACAC
>JALZCN010000562.1 GCA_030863045.1 Actinomycetota bacterium
CCCAGGCCATGACCCCCCAGGCCATGACCCCCCAGGCCATGACCTCCCAGGATCGCCGGCCGGTGCGCAGGGCGCTGCTGAGCGTGTCGGACAAGACCGGCGTGCGGGAGCTGGCCACCGGGCTGCACGCGGCCGGGGTCCACATCGTTTCCACCGGCTCGACGGCGAACGCGATCGCCGACGCAGGCGTTCCGGTGACCCGGATCGAGGAACTCACAGGCTTCCCGGAGTGCCTTGATGGGCGAGTCAAGACCTTGCACCCCCGGGTGCACGCCGGGCTGCTCGCCGACACCCGCAAGCCCGAGCACCTGGCCCAGCTGGCAGGGTTGGAGATCCAGCCGTTTGACCTGTTGGTGGTCAACCTGTACCCGTTCCAGGCCACCGTGGCCGCCGGCGCCGGTTTCGACGAATGCGTCGAGCAGATAGATATCGGCGGCCCGGCGATGGTGCGGGCCGCCGCGAAGAATTACGCCTCGGTGGCCGTGGTGGTAGACCCGGCGGCTTACATCGACGTGCTGGATGCCGTCCGGGCCGGTGGGTTCGCCCTTGCGCAGCGCCAAGCGCTGGCCGGTGTCGCGTTCCGGCATACCGCGGACTACGACATCGCCGTGGCGTCCTGGTTGGGGTCGTCTACCCCGGAGCATGACGGGTTCCCGCCCTGGGTGGGGGCCTCCTGGCGGCGAGCGGTGACGTTGCGCTACGGGGAGAACCCGCACCAACGAGCCGCGCTGTACACCGCGAGCCACAGTGCTGCGCCGGGGTTGGCGGGCGCGCAACAGTTGCACGGCAAGGAGATGTCCTACAACAACTATGTTGACGCCGACGCGGCCTGGCGGGCCACCCATGATCACGACGGCGCCTGCGTGGCGATCATCAAGCACGCCAACCCGTGCGGTATCGCGGTGTCGACCACCGAGGACATCGCCGACGCGCACCGTAGGGCACATGCCTGCGACCCGGTGAGCGCCTTCGGCGGAGTGATCGCGGTCAACCGCGAGGTCACTGTCAAGCTTGCCCAGCAGATCACGGAGGTCTTCACCGAAGTGCTGGTGGCGCCGTCGTATGCCGAGGACGCCGTGGACGTGTTGGCCCGCAAGAAGAATGTGCGGCTGCTGCGTGCCGAGGCGCCGGAGTGCGGCGGGGTCGAGTTCCGAGCCCTGTCCGGTGGGCTGCTGCTGCAGACGAGGGATGCGCTGGACGCCCCCGGCGACGACCCGGCGTCCTGGACGTTGGCGACCGGCGCGCCGGTGGACGGACCGACCCTGGCCGATCTGGCCTTCGCCTGGCGAGCCTGCCGCGCGGTGCGTTCCAACGCGATCCTGCTCGCCGCCGATCAGGCCACCGTCGGTATCGGGATGGGCCAGGTGAATCGGGTGGACGCCGCCCGCCTCGCGGTCAGCCGGGCCGGCCAACGAGCGAGCGGTTCGGTGGCCGCATCCGATGCGTTCTTTCCGTTTCCCGACGGGCTGGAGGTGCTGCTCGATGCTGGGGTTCGCGCCGTGGTGCAGCCCGGGGGGTCGGTGCGCGACCCTGCGGTGATCGCAGCCGCGGAGGCGGTCGGAGTCTCCCTCTACCTCACCGGGACTCGCCACTTCGCGCACTGACACACTTCGTCGAGCCGTTCGTCATCCGTCGCGTGTAGCGATCAACTCGACCACGGTGCCGGGTTGTAGGCCGGTGTGGTGCGCCGCCGAGCCATCGCGACAGGCCACCGCCAGGCGCCCGGAGGAATCGATCAGCGCGACGAGTTCCCCGCGCGCCACGTCGGCGAAGGTCGTGCCGATCCGCACCGCCGCGAGACCCGCCGGCCACAGGAGAGTCGCCGTCACGCCGGCCTGGAGTCCGACCGTGTCCAGCTCGGTCGCTCCGGCCGCCAGCGTCACGTTGCCGAAATGGTCCACGGTCAGCACCTCGGCCCGGATCCGGTCGCCACTGACATGGCACACCGGCACCGGCAGGGTGACCAGCGACGCCGGGTCGACGCCGGGCCCGAGGGCCTCGGGTGGCACGCCAATAGCCAGGTGAGCAGCCGCCGGCGCGAAGACGTCGCGACCGTGGAACGTCGCACTCACCGCTGGTAGCCGGTAGGCGGGCTCGACGAGCTCGTAGGCGGCGCGCACGCCGCCCAGGACTTTCGCCGAGGGAATCAGCAACCCGTTGTCCGGGCCGACCAGTACCGAGTCGCCACTGACCAGTGCGACCCCGCGCCGGGCCGTACCGACCCCGGGGTCGACGACTGCGACGTGCACCGCCGGTGGCAGCCAAGGCAGCGTGTCGGCGAGCACCATCGAGCCGCGACGCACGTCGCCGGGACCGATCGCATGCGTCACATCGAGCACCCGGGCACCGGGCGCGATCCGGGCGATGACCCCATGACAGGCCGCCACGAATCCGTCCGCGTAGCCGTAGTCGGTGCACAAGGAGATCCAGTCGAAACCCGCCATGCCTCGAGTATTCCGCCGCGGGCTCAGGCGCTGTGGTGTTCAGGCAGCGGTGTGGCTGCGGCGTCGTAGCGGTCTAGCACGACGTCGGCCACCGCCGGGTCGGCGCCCAAGGGCTCGGCCAGCCGCACATCTGGATAAGCGGCTAACGCTGCGGCGTGGACCCGTTCGGGTAGCAAGCCTGGCGCCAGGAACCAGGACGCCAGCGCCACCCGTCGGGCCCCGCCGGCAACCAGCCCGGCCAGCGCCGCCCCCACCGTCGGGGACGTGGCCGCGGCGAACGCCGGCACCGCCCACCCCGCGGCGACCTTGGC
>JALZCN010000572.1 GCA_030863045.1 Actinomycetota bacterium
GTGCTGTGGAACCGGTTGGCACTAACCCGCTCGCCGCCGACGGGCTCGGCGGCATGCCGACCATCCCGTGCCGGTGCAGTGGCAGGTCGCCACCGATCAAGACTTCCGTCACGTGATCCGCAGGGGAACTCAACTCGCCCGGCCGCAAGAGGCGCACTCCTTCCACGTCGAGGTGGACGGCCTGCAGCCGGGTGCGGAGTACTTCTACCGGTTCCGCACCGGCCCGGAGATCAGTCCCGTCGGGCGCACCAAGACCGCGCCCGCGCCGGGAGCGCGGCTGGATCAGTTCGCCTTCGCGTTCGCCAGTTGCCAGAACTACCCGGACGGGTACTACAACGCCTACGCCAACATGGCCCGCGAGGACCTCGATCTAGTCGTCTTCTCGGTGACTACATTTACGAGGGCCCCGCTCAGGGCAGCCTTGGACGCGGCCACGTTCCCGCCGCCGAGATCTGGTCGCTCGCCGACTACCGGGTCCGGCACGCCCAGTACCGCGGCGATCAAGACCTGCAGGCCGCGCACGCCGCCTTCCCCTGGGTAGTCACCTTCGACGACCACGAGGTGGAGAACAACTGGGCCGACGAGATCTCCCAGCAGGACGGCGAGGCCGACGCCGACCCGCAGGTGTTCCTCGCTCGCCGGGCCCGGGCCTTCCAGGCCTACTACGAGCACATGCCGTTGCGCGGGCTCAGCGACCGAACGGTCCGGATGTGCAGCTCTACCGCCGGCTCACCTTCGGCGACCTGATGGATTACTACGTGCTCGACACCCGGCAATACCGCAGCGACCAGGTAGGCGACGCCGAGCGCGCCGACCCGGCCCGAACCATCCTGGGCGACGATCAGGAGACCTGGCTGCGCGGCGTCACGGCCGGCCCGACCGCGCGCTGGAACGTGCTCGCTCAGCAGGTGTTCTTCTCCCAGCGCGACTTCGCCGCCCTAGCCGCCACCGACCTCAGCGATGACGCCTGGGACAACTACCTCGTCGAACGCAACGCCGTGCGCGACCACCTCGCTGCCGTGGTGTCCAACCCGGTCGTGCTCACCGGCGACGTGCACGCGAGCTACGTGTGCGACGTCAAGGCCAACTTCGACGATCCGGCGTCGGCCACCGTCGCCACCGAGTTCGTGGGCACGTCGATTACCAGCGGGGGCAACGGCCGGGACCAGAACCCCGGCGACCTGGTCCAACTGGCGGAGAACCCGCACATCAAGTTCATCAACCGCAAGCGAGGTTACGTCCGTAACATCATCACACCCAGCGAGTGGACCGCCGACTACCGCATCGTGGATGTCGTCACTACTCCCGGCGCCCCGGCCAGCACCCGCGCCACCTTCGTCATCGAGGACGGCAACCCTGGCGCACAGACGTCCTGAACTCCAACCGAAAAGGCAGGTCGCTCTGAGTCGGCGCTGTCGTCTTCCTGGGAAGCTGCCCGCACTCCGCGGCGATCGGCGACGACGCGCTGAGAACGTCAGGGGTTCAGGTTAGGGTGGTCGGCGTCTGCGACCGTATGCAGACGGATGACTGCACAGCGCGGCAAGGAGGCTGATCTCCCGGTGCCCGGTGACTCGTTCGTCCACCTCCACACGCACACCGAGTTCTCCATGCTCGACGGTGCGGCCCGGCTGGACGACCTGTTCGCCGAATGCGTCCGGATGGGGATGCCCGCCCTGGCGATGACCGACCACGGCAATGTCTTCGGTGCCTACGAGTTCTGGAAGAAGGCCAACAACCACGGGATAAAGCCGATCATCGGCATGGAGGGCTACCTGTCTCCCGGCTCGCGCCACGAGCGCAAGCGGGTGGTGTTGGCCGCTGCCGCGGCTGGCGGTGGCCAAGACACCGACAACCCGGGCGAGATGTATACCCACATGACGCTGCTCGCGGAGAACACCGAGGGCATGCACAACCTATTCCGGCTGTCCAGCTTGGCCAGCCTGGAGGGGTACTACTACAAGCCACGAATTGACCGCGAACTGTTGGAGACCTACGGCAAGGGGATCATCGCCACCACCGGCTGCCCGTCAGGTGAGGTGCAGCGGCTGCTGCAGCAGGACAAGTTCGACGCCGCCTGCCAGGCCGCCGCGGACTACCGGGACATCTTCGGGCGGGAGAACTTCTTCTGCGAGCTGATGGACCACGGTATCGACATCGAGCGCCGGGTTCACGACGACCTCATCCGGCTCAAGAAGACCCTCGACCTGCCCGGACTCGCCACCAACGATCTGCACTACACCTACCCCCAGGACGCCAAGCCGCACGAAGTCCTGCTGTGCGTGCAGACCGGCAAGACCATGTCGGATCCCAACCGGTTCAAGTTCGACGCCCAGAACTTCTACCTCAAGTCCCCGACACAGATGCGCGAGCAGTGGGACGGTGAGTTCCCGGAGGCATGCGATAACACGTTGCGCATCGCCGAACGGGTGCACGTGGAGTTCATTGAGGGACGCGACCTGATGCCCCGGTTTCCGGTGCCGGCAGGGGAGAGCGAGGCCAGCTGGCTGGTCAAGGAGGTCGAACGGGGCCTGCACAACCGGTTCCCGAGCGGCGTCCCGGACACCCATCGCAAGCAGGCCGAGTATGAGGTCGGCGTGATCTGCCAGAAGGGCTATCCCGGCTATTTCCTGGTCACCGCGGACCTGGTAAGCCACGCCAAGGCCAACGGAATCCGGGTCGGGCCGGGGCGGGGTTCAGCGGCGGGCTGCCTGGTGGCCTACGTGCTGGGCATCACTGATCTCGACCCGATCCGGCACAAGCTGATCTTCGAACGGTTCCTCAACCCGGAACGGCCCTCAGCACCAGACATCGACATGGACTTCGACGAGCGCCGGCGCGGTGACATGATCCGCTACGTCACGCAGAAGTACGGCGAGGACCGTATCGCGCAGATCATCACCTACTCGACGATCAAAGCGAAGGCGGCGATCAAGGACTCTGCCCGGGTGCTCTACGGCCAGCCGGGCTACTCGGTGGCCGACCGGATCACCAAGGCGATGCCAGCGCCGGTGATGGGCAAGGACATCCCGCTCAGCGGGATCTTCGATGCCGGCCATAAACGCTACGCTGAGGCCGCCGAGGTCCGAGCGTTGTACGAGGCAGACCCGCAGGTCAAGGAGATCATCGATACAGCCCGCGGTCTGGAGGGTCTCAAGCGGCAGTGGGGCGTGCACGCAGCCGGCGTGATCATGTCCAGCGAGCCCCTGATGGACATCATCCCGATCCAGCGCAGGGACTCCGACGGCGCGATCATCACGCAGTTCGACATGGGCGCCTGCGAAACGCTCGGGCTGCTCAAGATGGACTTCCTGGGCCTGCGCAACCTCACCGTCATCGACGACGCGCTGCGCAACATCGAGCTCAACGGCAAGCCACCGTTGGACCTGGAGAAACTGGAACTGGACGACGCGAAGGCCTACGAGCTGCTGGCTCGTGGAGACACCCTCGGAGTGTTCCAACTCGACGGCGGGCCGATGCGCGACCTGCTCCGCCGTATGGTGCCCACCAGCTTCGAGGACATCTCGGCTGTGCTGGCGTTCTATCGGCCCGGCCCGATGGGCGCCAACGCGCACAACGATTACGCCGATCGGAAAAACGGCCGCCAAGAAGTGCAACCCATCCATCCGGAGTTGGCCGAGCCGCTGGCGGACATCCTGGACGAGACCTTCGGGCTGATCGTCTACCAGGAGCAGGTCATCGCAATCGCGCAGCGAGTGGCTGGATATTCCCTGGGCAAAGCCGACCTGTTGCGCCGGGCGATGGGCAAGAAGAAGAAGGAGATTCTCGACAAGGAGTACGAGGCCTTCTCCGGTGGCATGCGCGACGCCGGCTATTCGGCGGCCGCGATCAAGACGCTGTGGGACATCCTGCTCCCGTTCTCCGACTACGCATTCAACCGCGCGCACACCGCCGGATACGGGCTGGTCTCCTATTGGACTGCCTACCTGAAGGCCAATTATCCTTCAGAGTACATGGCGGCTTTGCTGACCAGCGTGGGTGACGACAAAGACAAGGCCGCCGTCTACCTGGCTGAGTGTCGTAAGATGGGTATCACGGTGCTGCCGCCGGACGTGAACTCCTCCGAACGTGACTTCATCGCAGTTGGCGACGACATCCGATTTGGGCTCGGTGCGATTCGCAATGTAGGTGGCAACGTCGTCGATGCGATCACGCGCGCCCGCACCGAAAAAGGACGTTATACCGACTTCTCCGATTTCCTTCGCAAGGTCGAAGCGGTGGCCTGCAACCGTAAGGTCGTCGAGTCACTGATCAAAGCCGGTGCATTCGACTCCCTGGGCCACCCCCGCAAGGGCCTGTACCTGGTGCATGGGGAGGCAATCGACGTTGTCATGGACTCCAAGCGAGCCGAGGCGATTGGGCAGTTCGACCTATTCGGTGGTCACACCGGCGCGGACACCGGCCCAGGCCTGTTCGACGTTCCGGTGCTCGCCGACCAATGGGATACCAAGCACCAGCTCGCGCTGGAGCGGGAAATGCTCGGTCTCTACGTCTCCGGGCACCCACTGCACGGCGTCGAGCACATCTTGGCCCGCCAGTCCGACACCCCGATCGCATCGATCCTGGACGGCACGGTCAGCGACGGCGCCCAAGTCATCGTCGGAGGCATCCTCGCCAGCGTGACGCGGCGGGTCAACCGCAATGGTGAACCGTGGGCGGCCGCTCAGCTGGAGGATCTCGCGGCCGGCATCGAGGTGCTGTTCTTCCCCAAGATTTACTCAGTCGTCGGGATCAACGTCGCCGAGGACGGCATCGTGCTGGTGAAAGCCCGGGTGACCAAACGTGACGACCGGATCTCGCTCATCGCCAACGACCTCGTGGCGCCTGAACTCGTTCAGGCCGGCAACCCGGCCGTGCCGGGGCAGGCCGGTGCCGGGCAGGCCGGAATCGGGCAGCCCGTGACGGTGAGCATGCTCGCGGCGCGCTGCACTCCCGAACGGGTGGCCCAACTCAAGGACGTGTTGGCCCGCCACCCGGGCACTCAGGAGGTGCGGCTGAGCCTGGTCAACGGCAGCCGCAGGCACCTACTGAGACTTGACGACGGACTGCGGGTGACGCCCAGCAGCGCGCTGATGGGCGACCTCAAGGCCCTACTGGGCCCAGGCTGCCTGAGTTGACGTAACCCGGGCAGAAGCCGGCGTGTGAACCACCGCAGACACCTGTGATTCTTTCACATCGCAAGCCTGACGAACGCTACTTGTCCCACCCCGGAGTCGGCACGACTATTGCTGCATAGCAATGATCGGTCGGGCAAGGGGGATCAATGGACAACGGTTACGAGGTGTACTGCATCGCGGATCCGTTGTTTTACGACTCCATGTCAGGGTCCAGCAGGATGGAGCGCTTTGATGCCGCGCTACGTCCGGTGCCTGACGGCTGGGAACGGCGGCACATCGACAATTGGGTGGTCATGAGTCCCCTGGGTTCCTCGGTGCCCCAGCAGGGTTGGAAAGTCCACGCGTCGGCGTGCCTCGACAACGCGGAACGTATCCTGGAAAACGTGTGGGACTACTGCGTGCCGCGCGGAATCACGTTCAAGTTCCTGGTTTCTCGCAATGTTGTTCACCTGCACAACGCGAAGCACGCACCTCGGGGATCCAGCGGCAAGTTCGTCACGATATACCCGAGTGACGTCGACTCGCTGGGCACAATTCTGCACGATTTGGGCGAGCGGTTGGCCGGCGAGCCAGGCCCCTACATCCTCAGCGATCTGCGCTGGAACGAAGGTCCCCTGTACGTACGCTACGGCGGTTTCGCACTGCGGCACTGCCTTTCGGCGCGGGGGGCTCGTGTCCCGGCCATCGAGGATCCCAGCGGAGTGCTGGTACCCGATCGCAGGGATGTGGTGTTCTCCCCTCCGCCTTGGGTGACGTTGCCGGATCTGCTGGTTCCCCAGCTCGCGGCACGCAATGCCACCACTGTCGCGGAGCTGCCCTACCGCGTCGTGCAGGTCATGCACTTCTCCAACGGCGGCGGACTCTACGAGGCCATCGACCAGCGGACCGGCGCCCGGGTGGTGCTCAAGGAAGCCCGCCCGCATGCCGGTCTGGCCGCCGACGGCGCCGACGCTGTGCAGCGGCTGGTGCGCGAACGGAAAACCCTCGAACACCTGGCGGGCATCGAGGGAGTGCCCGCCGTCCACGACTACTTCACCCTGGGTGAGCACCACTTTCTTGCCCTGGAATTCGTCGAGGGAACGCCGCTGAACAAGGTCTTCGCCCGGTGCTGGCCGATGAACGACGCCGCGGCTGGGCCGGCCGAGTTCGCCGCCTTCACCGAATGGGCGTTGCGGACCTGTGCCCAGATCGAAAACATCGTCACGGCCATCCACGGCCGGGGGATCATCCACGGCGATCTGCACCTGTTCAACGTCATCGTCCGCGATGACGGCCGGATCACGCTGATCGACTTCGAGGTCGCGACGAGGATCGATGAGGCACGCCGCCCGACCCTGGGCAGTCCTGCCTTCGCAGCCCCAACCGACCGGACCGGGTTCGACATCGACCGCTACTCGCTGGCCTGCCTGCGATTGGCGCTGTTCCTCCCGTTGACCGCCCTGATCCGGCTTGATGCCGGTAAGCCGGAAGAATTCATCGGGGTCATTGCTGAGCACTTCCCGGTACCTCCGGCCTTTCTGTCGGAGGCAGTGCAGACGATCACTAAAGCCGACCGTCCTGACCCGGCCGCAGCGCGGCGGCGCTCCCGTGCGCTCCCGCCACTACCGGACGGTACGACCGGTTGGGAAACCGCCCGGGACTCGATCGTGGCAGGGATCTTGAGCAGTGCCACCCCGAAACGTACGGACCGGCTGTTCCCTGGAGACATCGCCCAGTTCAGCACCGGCGGTGTCAACATCGCTCATGGCGCTGCCGGTGTGCTCTACGCGCTGTCGAGTACCAGGGCCGCCCGCTACCCCGCTGGGGAGCATTGGCTGCTTGAGCGCGCTGCTGCGGCGGTACGCGGTACGCGGTTGGGTTTCTACGACGGCCTGCATGGCGTGGCGCATGTGTTGGCTGAATTGGGATACCGACAAGCCGCGCTCGACCTGCTGGAGTTCTGCCTCACCGAGCAACACGACCAACTCGGCATGGACCTGTCCGGCGGCCTCGCCGGCGTTGCGCTCAATCTGGCTCACTTCGCAGGTTTGGCGGGCGAACCTACGCTGTTCGAGCATGCGGTGCGCGCCGCCGAAATGGTCGCCGACCGGCTCGGGAGCGCTGACAGCGTCAGCACGATCAGCGGCGGGGATCACCCCTACGCCGGGCTGATGTACGGCTCGTCGGGTCCGGCGCTGATGTTCCTCCGGCTTTACGAGCACACCGGTGACCGCGGATACCTGGAACTGTCCGCCACCGCGCTGCGTCAGGACCTGCGTCGCTGCCAGCTACGCGACGACGGCTCGATGTTGGTCAACGAGGGCTGGCGAGCGATGCCCTACCTGGCTCGGGGCAGCGCGGGCATCGGCATGGTCCTCGATGAATACCTCATGCATCGGGCCGATGATGAGTTCGCCACCGCCGCGGCTGCCATTCGCCGCGCTGCGCGGTGCCGGTTCTACATTCAGCCGGGGCTGTTCAACGGCCGGGCCGGGATGATCCTCTACCTCAGCCGGGCGTATCCACCCGGGCATGCGGTCTGGGACCGGGAGGTTGCTGCCCAGATCCGCCGCCTCGGCTGGCACCGCATCGACTACCAGGGACACCTCGCCTTTCCCGGTGAACAGCTGCTCCGGCTGTCGATGGACTTGGCCAGCGGCGCTGCCGGCGTCCTGCTGGCGCTGGGTGCGGCGGTACACGAG
>JALZCN010000587.1 GCA_030863045.1 Actinomycetota bacterium
CTCAGTGACATCCTGGCGAGCAAGCTCGACGCCAAGCTGCTGGAGTCAGACGCCGCCATGACCACTCCAGCGGCAGCCCCGACGTCTCGGATACCGATCAACCTGTACCAGTACAGGATCCGGTTACGAGATGTCTGTACAGCAATCCCGGAGAGGCGGGACTGACGGCGCGCGACGCTAGGCCGCAGACCCACGGAGTGTTCGGCCCGAGAGGAGTTCGGTGAAGCCACTTGCGCCATCAAGGACCTTGTTCTTCGTCAGAATGTGATACCGCTCACACGCTGGCGTGCGTCACGGATGCGGGGGGTGATTTCGTCTGGTGTTTGCTAGCCGGATCGAGCAGGAAGGCAAGGCGATGAACGAGATCCTGATCCTTGGTGCGGGCTATGCCGGGATGACTGTGGCGCTGGGGGTTGCCGCGCGGACCCGCGGTCACGATGTTCACATCACCCTGGTCAACCCGCAGGACCGGTTCACCGAACGGCTCCGGCTGCATCAGACCGCGTCCGGTCAGGAGCTCAAGAACCTGTGGATTCCGCGCATGCTTGACGGCACCGGGGTCGAGTTCGCCCGAGGCTGGGTGACGGCGATCGACGCCGACACCCGGACCGTGCGTGTCGACGACGAGCGGACGCTGCACTACGACACGTTGGTGTATGCGCTGGGCAGCGTCGCCGACACCGAAACCGTGCCCGGGGTCGAGGATCACGCGTACACGCTCAACAGCATGCGCGACGCGCAGCAGCTAGCAACGCGGCTACGCCAGCTCGGCGGCGGCACCGTAGTGGTCGGTGGTGGCGGGTTGACAGGCGTCGAGTCGGCCGCGGAAATCGCCGAACAACACCCGCAGTTGAAGGTTATGCTGATCGGCAGGCAGGAACCCGGATCGATGATGGGCCCGAAGGCGCGCACTTATCTACTCGACGGACTGGCCCGCCTCGGCGTGCAGGTGCGCAGCGGTGTCGACATCGCCAAGGTACTGCCGGACGCGGTCGAACTCGTCGGCGGCGAACACGTACCGGCGAATGCCGTGCTGTGGACCACCGGTGTCCGAGTGTCACCGCTGGCAGCCACGGCCGGTCTAGAGGTGGACGATCGCGGCCGGATCATCACCGACGCCACCCTGCGCTCAGTGTCGCACCCCGACATCTACGCGGTCGGCGACGCGGCCGCGGCGCGCCAGAACTACGGCGTCATCCACGGCACCTGCCATAGCGGGATTCCCACCGCCGCGCACGCGGCAGCATCGATCGTGCGCGAGCTGAGAGGCAAGCAGCCCAAGCCGTTCCGGTTCGCCTACCTGCACCAACCGGTGAGCCTGGGCCGCCACGACGGCGTCATCCAATTCACGCATCCCGACGACACGCCAAGCCGATTTTTCCTGACCGGCAGGTCGGCCGTCGCGTACAAGGAAACGGTGAGCAGCAGTACATGGCCGACTTACCGGCTGATCAAAGTGTTTCCTGGTGTGGTGATATGGCGCCGCGGCGGCCGGGCCACTCGGACCGCATAATGCACGCCGGCCACGAGGCGTTCGCCGACCACCGGAATTTGCTGTTCTCGATCGCCTATCGGATCCTCGGCACCGCAACGGACGCGGAGGACGTTGTCCAGGACACGTGGATCAAGTGGTCGGCGGCCGACCGGTCACAGGTCGCCGACCCCAAGGCGTACCTGGCGCGAATCGTGTCGAACCTTGCGATGGACCGGCTCCGGTCAGCCCAGTACCAACGCGAAACCTACGTCGGTCCATGGCTTCCCGAGCCGATCCTCACCGACCACGACGCCGCCGCCGATGCCCAGACCGCCGAATCGGTCTCGATGGCAATGCTCGTCGTACTGGAAACTCTTAGCCCCCTCGAACGGGCAGTGTTCGTCCTGAAAGACGTCTTCGACTTCTCCTACGCCGAGATCGCCGAAGCCATCGAGCGTTCAGAGGCGGCCGTGCGCCAGGCGGCCCACCGCGCCCGCGGCCATGTGCAGGCCCGCCGCCCCCGCTTCCGCTACGACCACGCCAAAACAAAAGATGTGACCGAGCGGTTCTTCGCCGCCGCGACCGGAGGTGACATCAACGCGCTGATGGAAATGCTCGCCCCCGACGTCACGCTGTGGACCGACGGCGGCGGAAAGGTCCGTCAAGCCCTGCGGCCGATTCGGGGCCGAGAGAAGGTCTCCGCATGGCTTGCCGGCGTTGCACGCCGCCCCTACGAGGGTGTCAAGCTCGCCGACATGATGGCCACGATCGTCGGGATCAACGGCGCTCCTGGCATAGTAATCGGCGGAGCCGGCCGCGTAATCGCCACCCTCACCGTCGACCTCGACGCCGACGGCCGCATCGTGACGATTCACAACATCGCCAACCCAGACAAACTCCGCGCCGTCACCACCGGACAGACCCACAACATCCGAACACACCCATGACCGACATCCCGGACGGCGCTGAACGGGGTTGGTCGTTAGGACATCGCGGACCGGCGGACGGTCAGGATGTCGTGATTGAGGGTGATACAAATCGCCCTCTCGGGATCGGAAAAGTTCCGCACCACGTAGCTCTCCAGTTCCTGCCTGCTCGGTAGACGCATGCCGCGCAGCGCGGGAACATTGATCATCAGTTCCGCTACGTCAATGGCGTCGGCGAGATTGGTGCTCCGGTAGCGGGTGGGCAGGGTAATCATGGCGACGCTCTCGACGAGGCCGTTGCCGTTCTGCTCCAGCCTGCTGGCCAGGTCGGATAGATCGAAACAGACGCCGGTGAAGTGCCGCACCATCCGCATGCAGTCGGTGTCAGAGTTCTGCAGCATGATGAGAAGCACGCCGCCGGGTGCCACCCAGTTCAGGATCCGGCGCACGGTACCCAGCCAGTCGGAATCCGGCACGTAGTAGAGCACGTGTGAGCACAACGCCAGGTCAGCGCGGACATCCAACGTGACCTCGTCGATCGGTTCATTGAGTACGACAGCGTCGGGACACGAGCGCCGAAGCGCCTGTCGCATGGGTGCACTGGGCTCGATGGCGATGGTGTGCTCGAAGTACTGACCCACGTGTCGCGTGGTCACCCCGTCGCCTGCACCGACATCGAGGAACAGCGTGCGACGAGGGAGCTGCTCGACCAGTGCCGTCAGATATTCATGGGTCACGGCTTTCTCGTCCGTGCCCCTCGTAAACAGTTCAAATGCCCGACGGTAACCCTCCCCGGCCACGTCGAGGATCCGGACCGATCTTGAGGAATCCGGCTGGAGCGTCACGGTGCGAACGGTCCGTTCCTCAGCCCGATCCACCGTCCTGCGACCGGCGTTTCACGGAATTCCCGGCACGGGTCAGCTCCCCGACAGCAAGCGCACGCATGGTCCGGCAATCGCCATCCCCTCCGACGTTCGGTCCTTCGGACACCGTGGCGCAGACGCTGGCCACTGAAACCGTTCGTGATGCTCGGCGGCCCGCAGACACCACGGCCAGCCGCGTGCACGCCATCTTGATCGAGTGTAAGGCAGCAACCCGGGGACCACCACGGAATTCGGCGGCCGCGCGTGGCACTCAGCCGCGCCGGACGAGAGCATCCAAAAGGGCTCAGCGCGGAGGTAGCGGCAACTGGCTCACAGCGTCGAGTAGAACCTGGTGGAACACGTTGATGTCCTTGCTCTGGGCGAACGCTGCGATTGCGTCGTAGAAGCCCTGCTGGAACTGTGGGCTTTTTGCTTCGCCATGCGTGATCGACAGCAGGACAGGATCTTGTGCGAAGGCTTTCGCCGCGGACTGCTGGTAGGGCGACAACGATGAGACGTCCACGTCGGTTCGTAATGGCACGGAACCTTTCTGTTTGTTGAACGCCAGCTGGGTGGGGGCGGTTCCGATCGTTGCCAGGAATGCCTGGGCGTTCTGCGGGTTCTTGGCGTTCTTCGCCATTACGAAGGTGTCGACGACGGTCAGAAAAAGGTTGTCGGTGCCGGGGTAGGGCACGTAACCAAAGTCGGTCCCTTCCTTGGCGCCGTCCGCGACGAGTTCACCATACGCCGAGTCGTTCATGCTCTCGAAGGCACATTCGCCGGCGGCGAGTTTTCTGGTCGCCTGGTCCCAGGTCAGCGCGCCGGCTGCCGGATCGGCATAGTCCAGCATCGTGCCGAACCGACCCAAGGCCTGGCGGACTTGCGGGCCATTCCAGTCCAGCCGGTCGGATGTCAGGCTTGCCCATCCGTCGGCGCCGATGACACCCAGCAGCGTGTTCTCGAACAGCTCGGCGCGGGCAAAGGGGTCCTTCGCGCCCAGGCACAGCGGGACCACCCCTGCCGCCTTCAGCTTGGCCAGATCGATCAGAAGCGCATCGGCTGTGTAGCCGCCGGCCGGCACCGTGACCGCAGCTTTGTCCAGCAGCCTCTTGTTGAACCACAGCATGTTGATCCGGTGTGCTCCGGTGGAGACGCCGTACTCCTTTCCGTCCTCGGAGACGGCTTGGCGCAAGTCTTGGTGAATGGCCGAGGCCAGGTTGTCGCGTTGGTAGATCGAGCTCACGTCGGCGATCTGTCCCGCGTCGATGTACTGCTTGATGGAGGCGCCGGGGTGGGTCTGCCATACATCCGGTGGATCACCACCGAGCAGGCGGCTGGCTAGGACGACGTGTGCAGTGCTGCCTCCGCCGCCGACGACCGCCGCGTTGCTGACGTCTACACCCGGCTGGGCGGTTCGGAAGTCGTCCAAGAGTACGTTGAGCGCGGCACGCTCTGATCCGGACGTCCACCAGGACAGAACCTCGAGGTTCCGGGTGGGGCCGCTGGTAGCCGTTGAGGGTGGTCCGCCGCAGCCGGCGAGTAGGAGCGTGAGGCCGGCAGCCAGGGCAACCAGGCCTGAGCGGCGATTGCGAGTCACGGTCGATTCTCCTATCGGGCTCTTGCCCGGGTCCTCTTGTTCGCCTTGCGGCGCTGTCACCGGGCCTGGCGGCTGGTCAGGTATGGGCAGGCACCGGCTCCGGCTCGCCGTGCTCGAACGGTTGTGTCGCCTTGAGGGCATAAAGCGCGTAAACCATCACCACCGCATAGCAAACGGCCGGCACGATGAAGGAAAATGCCGGGCTCGTCGCGTCGATGACCCTCCCTTGAACCAATGGCATCAGCGCGCCGCCGACGATTGCCATGACCAGACCGGCCGCGCCGAACTTGGTTGCTGGCCCCAGCCCCCGCAACGCGACGCCGTAGATGGTGGGGAACATCAGCGACAGGCAAAATGACAGTGCGGCCACCGCGATGACGCCACCGAGGTTCGGGTTGAACATGGCATAGATGCACAGCACCACTGCCAGGCCACCCAGTATTGCCATGAGCGCGGTGGCCCGAAAATACCCCATCAACCAGGTCATCAAGAACCGGGAGCCGAGAAAAATGAGCAGGCTGATCTGCAGTACGAAACCGCCCAGTTCAAGGCTCCCGTTGAGGGCCTGCTCGACATACTGGATCGTGAACGTCCAGGTGCATACCTGGGCGCCGATGTTGAAGAACTGCGCGATGACGCCGAACCGATAACGTCGGTTTCCCCAGAGTTGCCCAATGATCTCGCCGCGCGGCCCTGCGCTGGGACTTGCCGGCGGAAATTCCTCCCGGATCGTCGGAGCCTTCTGGAACGCGATGGCGAACAAGATCACCAACAGCAGGATGGCCAGCCCGATGTAGGGCACCATGACCGCCTTCAGCTCCTCGGCCTGGATGGCGCGCAACTGCTCGGGCGTCACCGAGGCGCGATCGATTGGCGAATTCAGCTTGGGCAGGACGAGGACGGTGGCGAGTAAGACCCCGATATTGGTGCCGACCGGGTTGAACGCCTGCGCCAGGTTCAGTCGCCGGGTGCTGTTGGCTTCCGGGCCCATCGAGATGACATAAGGATTTGCGGACGTCTCCAGAATCGACAACCCGGCAGCGAGCGCAAACAGCGCGACCAGGAACATGGAGTAGGTCATGATCTCGCTGGCCGGGTAGAAGAAGAAGGCCCCCAGCGACGCCAGGGCGAGTCCGGTCAACACTCCAGTCTTGTAGCCGAACCGCTGATTGATGAACGCCGCCGGAAGGGCGAGCGCGAAGTAGGCACCGTAGTAGGCAAACTGCACCAGCGAAGCCTGGAACGTGCTCATCGTGAAGATCTGCTTGAAAGCCGCCACCATGGGAGCGGTCAAGTCCGCGGCGATTCCCCATGCGGTGAAGCAGCAGATCACAACGGCGAACAGCACGATCATGTCCTTGTAGACCAACGGATGGGTGGTTCCACCCGGTTGAGCGGACACCCTGCTGGCGGCCGCCGGCTGCTCGGTTGCGCTCATTGCGGTATCCCTTCGCCGCCCGACATGCCAGGGTCACGTCCCGTGGCCGACGTCAGTGGTGGACCTCATATGGTCGGCAAGTGGCCACGTCCAGCGCCCGGCGCGTCGCTGGAGCAGTCCCGGGCCGCGAGCAGCGCGTCGATCTCGGCTCGTGTTGGCGGGTTGGCACCGGGCCGGGAGCATGTGATCGCCGCGGTTAGGGCCGCCACGTCCACGAC
>JALZCN010000593.1 GCA_030863045.1 Actinomycetota bacterium
GTCGTGCTCGTCGCCTACCTCGGGGTTGTGGTGGTGGCCCGGCTGCTCCGCGGTGACAGCTGGTCCAAGCTGCTCTTCAATGCCTCCTACGCGACACTGACCGTCGCGGTCACCGATCTGCTGGCCCGCCTGGTCTTCCACCGGATGTGGCCGTGGCTGCCGTCGTGGAGCGACGTGCTGGCCGGGTTCGTCATCGCGCACGCCCTCACCTCCTGCCTCACCTGGGTCTTCTTCGTGCTGCTCGATCACCGGCGTCCCGGTGAAAGTGTGCGCCCGGTGGTGCACATCTACCTGACCGGCCTGCTCAATGCCGCGCTCGGGATCACCGCTGCGGAAATGGTGGGGATGGTGCCTGGGGGCGCCGTGCTGGTAGGCCTGCTGGCGGTGACTGTGGCCGCGGTGTACCGCGCCTATTACGGACTGCTGCGTGACCACCGTGACCTCGGCGTGCTCAACGACCTCAGCTTGCGGGTGGCCGCGGTCGGGCGAGGTGGAGTCGGACGGGGTGGCGACGGCACAGCGCCCGAAGTGGATTCCGACGCCTGGAGCGCCGCAATGGAGCTGGCCCGCGAGCAGCTCAACGCGACCCGCGTCGTCCTGCACTGGATCCCGGCGGAGGGCGGGCCGCGCACCGTGGTCGCCGGCGAGCCGCTACCTCGTCCGCTGGCCCAGCGCGATATCAATGCCGTACTGCCCGTCGATCCGCAGGTCGGGACTGGGCAAGTGCTGCGGCTCGCCGACGGCGGTTCGGACCTGCACATCGCCGCTGCGCTCACCGCCAGGGCCGCCTCGGACATGCTCGTGGCCCCGCTGAGGGGCGCGGACCTGCTGCTGGGCGTCATCGAGGTACATGACCGGCAGAGCCAGGTGCTCGGGTTCGGCAAAGCCGACGTGCGGTTGGTCGAGACGCTGGCCAGCCATCTCACCACCGCGCTGGACAACCGTCGGCTGCTCGCCCGGCTGCGGCACGACGCCTACCATGACAGCCTCACCAACCTGCGCAACCGGCTCGGTTTCCGGGAGGCCGCCAACGAGGTACTGCGCCGGGACTTGGCGCCGTGCGCCGTACTCGTCGTCGATCTCGCGCTGCTGTCGTCGGTCAACGATGCGCTGGGCCCCGTCTGGGGTGATCGAGTCGTCCTGGGTGCGGGCGAACGGCTTCGCCGCACCCTGACCGACCAAGTGCTCACCGCCCGGCTTGAGCGGGACACTTTCGCTGCGCTGCTGGTCGACGTCGGCGCCCAACGGGCGCTGCAGCTGGCCGAGCAGGTGCAGGCAGTGCTGAGCGACCCGTATTCGGTCGACAAGCTTGCCGTGGAATGCAGCGCGGTGGTCGGCGTGGCGCTTACCGGAGTGGAGCCCACCCGGGACGCGGACACGTTGCTGCAACGTGCCGACGTGGCCTTACGCGCCGCACGGGGCAGCGATGAGACCGTCCGCAGCTACCTACCCAGCATGGGCCAGATCCTGCTGCGCCGTTTCCAGCTCGTCACCCAGTTCCGGCAGGCATTGGACAACGGGCAGGTTGATGTGCATTTCCAGCCCCAGGTGGCACTATCCAGCCGCCGGGTGGTCGGAGTTGAGGCGTTGGTGCGTTGGCGGCATCCGGAATTCGGGATGCTCGACCCGGTGGAATTCGTCACCCTCGTGGAAACCACCGGTCTGATCGACCCGCTCACCGATTACGTGCTCGACCGCTCACTGGCGCAGTGCCGTAGCTGGCTAGATCGCGGGTTGTCGCTGTCGGTGGCGATCAACCTCTCGGTGCGAAACCTGGCCGACACGAAGTTCCCCCGCCGGGTGACCGACGCCTTGACGCGGCACCGGGTGCGCCCCGCACTGGTGAGCTTCGAGCTGACTGAGTCGGCAGTGATGAGCGATCCGGAGCGCGCGCTGCCGGTACTGCGTGAGCTGAACGGTCTAGGCGTCCGCATCGCGGTGGATGACTTCGGTACCGGATACTCGTCATTGGCCTACCTGCGGCGCCTTCCGGTCGATGAGGTCAAGATCGACAAGAGTTTCGTCCTGGGACTGGCCAGTGACCTAGGCGATCTCGCGGTGGTTCGCGCCATTATCGAGCTGGGCCACTCGCTCGGGCTGGTCGTCGTTGCGGAGGGCGTCGAGCAGGATGCCACCCGGGACCAGCTGGTGGAGATGGGCTGCGACGTCGCGCAGGGCTTCCTGATCTCTCGCCCACTAGGCCCGGACCGGTTCGATGCCTGGCTGTCCGCCCGAACCGTTCCGGGCCCCGGAGCGCGCGACGAGACGGTGCTCACCCTGGTCCGGTGAACGCGCGCCGGTCCGAGGTTGTGTAGAGTCGTCGTCGCTGCGCACACGGAACACTGCCCCAATAGCTCAGACGGCAGAGCGTCTCCATGGTAAGGAGAAGGTCTACGGTTCGATTCCGTATTGGGGCTCGGGAGGGGTTGCTCTCGAAACACGGTGGCATTGAAGGGCAATCCAGAGGCGGTGTAGCTCAGTCGGAAGAGCAAGCGGCTCATAATCGCTGTGTCGCCGGTTCGAGTCCGGCCACCGCTACCGTCGGCCCAGCGCACCAGGCGCAGGCCCCCGCAGCCCCGGCCTGCAGTTGATGACAGCTTCGGCGAGAGAGAGGCACCCGTGGCACGCGCCACTGACATCCGGCCCAAGATCACGCTCGCGTGCGAGGAGTGCAAGCACCGCAATTACATCACCAAGAAGAACCGGCGAAACGACCCTGACCGGCTCACCATCCGCAAGTACTGCCCAAATTGCAACAAACACCGGGCGCACCGCGAGACCCGCTGAATAGCCGCGTCGGCCGGTACCCTGCGCAGGTGGCACTCGATCCCGGCTTCATCGGACGGTGTTACCCCGCGGTTGACGTTTACCAGGTGGGACGAGAGAAGATCCGCGAGTTCGCCGAGGCGATCGGCGATGACGACGCGCTTTATCGGGATCCCAGCGCTGCCAGAGCCTGCGGATACCCCGATGTGATCGCCCCACCCACGTTCGCGGTCATCCTGTCCCTGCGGGCCCAGGAGCAATTGTTCCGCGACCCTGCCCTGGGACTGGACTACTCCAGAATGGTCCATGGCAACCAGTCGTTTATTCACCACCGACCTATTCGGGCCGGTGACGAGCTGGCCGCGGCGCTGCACATCGACGACGTCCGCAGCATGGCGGGCAATGACATGCTCACCGTCCGCTGTGAGATCACCGACAGTGCTGGCCACCCGGTGGCGACGGCTCGCTCCATGCTGGTGGTTCGGGGGGATGACCGGTGACCCGCCGCCGGCACACCGAAGTCACTTTGGGTGACGAATTGCCGGGGCTGCAGGTTAGGGTTACCCGCGCTGGGTTGGTGCGCTATGCCGGCGCTTCCGGCGACTTCAACCCGATCCATTTCAGCGATCGGGCGGCTCGAGATGCCGGACTACCCGATGTCATCGCGCACGGGATGTTCACGATGGCGTTGGCTAACCGCTTGGTGACTCGCTGGGCCGGTGACCCCGGCGCCGTGGTGAGATGCGCAGCGCGTTTCACCCGTCCGGTCGTGGTGCCCGACGACGCCGAGGGGACGCTCATCGAGTTCTCCGGCAAGGTGGCCCGACGACACGACGACGGCACCGTCGTTGTTGCCATCACCGCTCGGTGCGCCGCCCAAACCGTCCTCGGAAACGCCACTGCCACCGTGGCACTAACCTGAGCGAACCCTTGCGTGCTCGCAGGAACGTGGGCGGAGGCGAGGCTCTTTACGCCGTCGGAACGCGCACTGCTCATTCGCGGGCGTGGCGGGGGTTGATTTCGGCAAGCAGCTCGGCGATCCGCGTTACGCCGGTGTGCAGGTCGTCGTCGGCCAGGGCGTAGGATAGGCGGAAGTAGCCGGGCGTGCCGAAGGCCTCGCCGGGCACCACGGCCACTTCGGCGTGCTCCAGCACAGCTGCGGCGAGCTCAACGCTGGTGGCCATCATGGTGCCGCGCAGAAAGCGACCCAGCAGGTCCTTCACCGAGGGATAGACGTAGAAGGCGCCGCGGGGCATCGGGCACGTCACGCCCTCGATGGCGGACAGCAGCTCGACGATGGCCCGCCGCCTGCGGTCGAACGCGGCACGCATCTGATCGGCTGCGTTCAGCGGTCCGGACACCGCAGCCAGTGCGGCGCGTTGCGCCACATTGCAGACGTTCGACGTCAGGTGCGACTGCAGGTTCGTCGCCGCTACCACCACATCGGTGGGTCCGATCAGCCACCCGACCCGCCAACCTGTCATCGCGTAGGTTTTGGCCACCCCGTTGACCACCACGCAGTGCTGGGCGAGCTCGGGCACGACCACAGGCATCGACCGTGCCTGGGTGCCGTCATAAACCAGGTGTTCGTAGATCTCATCGGTGACAACCCATAACCCGCGCTCGACAGCCCAGCGCCCGACGTCGGAAACGAGCTGCGGTGGTGCTACCGCTCCGGTCGGGTTGGAGGGCGAGCACCACAGCAGGACCTTCGTGCGCTCGGTGCGGGCGGCCTCTAGTTGCTCGACGCTGGGCAGGTAACCAGTGGACTCGTCGGTGGGTACTGGCACGGTGGTGCCGCCGGCCAGCGCAATCGCCTCCGGGTAGGTCGTCCAGTGGGGCGCAGGCAACAGCACCTCATCGCCGGGGTCGATGAGTGTGGCGAACGTTTGGTACACAGCCTGCTTGCCGCCGTTGGTGACGAGCACCTGGCTCGGCTGGACCTGGTAGCCGGAGTCCCTGGCGGTCTTAGCCGCCACGGCTTCGCGCAGATCAGGCAGGCCCGCGGTCGGCGTGTAACGGTGGTTGGCCGGGTCTGCGCACGCCGCAGCGGCTGCCTGCACGATCTCGGGTGGTGTGGGGAAATCAGGCTCTCCGGCGCCGAACCCGATCACCGGTCGACCGGCTGCCTTCAGCGCTTTCGCCTTGGAGTCCACCGCGAGCGTGGCGGATTCGGAGATTGCACCGACCCGGGCGGAGATGCGTCGGGTGTCAGCGTAGTGCCCGTGGGCGGTTCGGGCCTCGGTGCGATCGGGGGCCGCCATACCCGGCATCGTCTCACCCCCGAGGCACGTGGCGCGCCCGCAATCCCGGATCGGAGGTGTGAAGGATCGGACCCCGGTGTGGGCAGTTAGAATGCCCTGGCGCCGGTGGCCTACACTCTGGTTGCTGGCTTACCAGCGCATCTCTCGTCCTCGGCGCCCGCCGTAGCAGGAGTTGCCGGATGGTGCCGGTAGTGCGGCGTCGGCGAGACGTCGGTAAAGGGGTGTAGCTCAACTGGCAGAGCAGCGGTCTCCAAAACCGCAGGTTGCAGGTTCAAGTCCTGTCGCCCCTGCGTTGAACCTGAACCGGCTATAACTCAACCGCCAGATGGGACCCAATCGCCAGATGGCCCGGCGAAGCGGAGGATCACAAGCGTGAGCGACGATCGCGCCCACGAAACGGAGGGCCTGCAGGACCCAGCCGAGGTGTCGCCTGATACCCCGCAGCCTGCCGCTGCCGTGCGCCGAGCGCGATCCAGCCGATCCACCCAGCCACAACGGTCCGATGGGCCCGGCAAGGAGCAGCCGACCAGTGCTCGCGGCGCCACTGAGACCAAGGCGACCATACCGGCCCGGCTGAGCCGGTTTCTCCGTGAGGTCGTCTCTGAGCTCCGTAAGGTCATCTGGCCAACCCGTCGAGAATTGGTGGTCTACACCGCGGTCGTACTGGTCTTCGTCACTGTCATGGTGACGTTTGTGGCATTGCTGGACATGGGGCTGGGTCGCGCGGTGCTGGCCGTGTTTGGTTGATGCTCTGCGCACGGGCACCGGTTGACGACCAGCACGCCATGACGGACGAGGGAAAGTGAGATCAACTGTGACTTCGCCCCCCGAAGGGACCCACCCTCCGGAAGGGACCCACCTCCCGGAAGGGGCCCATCCCGAAGGTAGTTCGCTCCAAGCGACCTATCTCGACGAAACGTACCCCGAAGGCGGGCAGGATCTGAACGGGCTGCTCGATGCCGATGGTCCCGAGATCGCTGAGAACAGTGCCGAAGCGAACCAGGACACCGGTACGAGCGCGCCGGAGCCGGCTGACCCGGTCGACGAGTTGCGCTCCGCACTGGCCTCCGCTCCCGGCGCGTGGTACGTCGTGCACTCCTACGCCGGCTACGAGAACAAGGTCAAGGCGAACCTGGAGACCCGGATCCAGACGCTGGACGTCGAGGATTACATCTTCCAGGTCGAAGTGCCCACCGAAGAGGTCACCGAGATCAAGAACGGTCAGCGCAAGCAAGTGCAGCGCAAGGTGCTGCCTGGCTACATCCTGGTCCGGATGGACCTCAACGACGCTTCGTGGAGTGCGGTACGGAACACGCCGGGGGTCACCGGGTTCGTCGGTGCCACCTCGCGGCCGTCGCCGCTGAGCCTAGATGAGGTGCTGAAGTTCCTCGCCCCGCGGGTGGCACAGCCCAAGGTGCCGGTCGGCGCCGGTAAGCAAGCGGCAGGCGCCGGCGGCGCCAAGTCCGCGATCGAAGTCGACTTCGAGGTGGGCGAGTCGGTCACCGTCATGGACGGTCCATTCGCCACGTTGCCGGCGACGATCAACGAGGTCAACATCGACGCGCAGAAGCTCAAGGTGCTGGTGTCGATTTTCGGTCGGGAAACTCCGGTCGAGCTCTCATTCAGCCAAGTCGCCAAGATCTGACCGGCGCGGCGGCGGTCAAAACATCAGGTGCGAGGAAGGAACCATGCCCCCCAAGAAGCGCAAGAGGCTCGCGGCCACCGTGAAGCTCGCACTGGAGGCCGGTACCGCGAACCCGGCCTCGGTCGGGCAGGCACTGGGCCCGCACGGTTTGAACATCATGGAGTTCTGCAAGGCCTACAACGCTGCCACGCAGAACAGTCGCGGTGAGGTCGTTCCGGCGGTGATTTCGGTCTACGAGGACCGGTCGTTCGACTTCGTGCTCAAGACCCCGCCTGCCTCGGTGCTGCTGCTCAAGGCGGCCGGGGTGGCCAAGGGATCGGCGGAGCCGCACAAGACCAAGGTCGCCAAGATCGGCCTCGATCAGGTCCGAGCCATCGCCGAGCGCAAACGCGAAGACCTCAACGCCAACGACATCGATGCCGCAATCAAGATCATCATTGGTACCGCCCGATCGATGGGGATCACCGTCGTCGACTAGCGTGCTCAGCACATGTGGGAGGGCCAAGCGCTGGTCCGTACCACACCTGTTCCTCCGAAGAAGGGCAGTGACATGAAGCGCAGCAAGTCTTACCGGCAAGCCGCCGAGAAAATCGACCGCAGCCGGCTGTACAGCCCGATGGAGGCGGCGGCGTTGGCGAAGGAGACCTCTCCCAGCACCATGGACGCCACCGTCGAGGTGGCCATGCGGCTGGGTGTCGACCCCCGCAAGGCCGATCAGATGGTTCGTGGCACGGTCAACCTGCCGCATGGCACCGGCAAGACCGTCCGCGTGATCGTCTTCGCCAGCGGCGACCGGGCTGCCGAGGCGGAGGCCGCCGGCGCTGACGCGGTCGGCTCTGAGGACCTCATCGAGCGCATCCAAGGCGGTTGGTTGGACTTCGACGCCGCCATCGCGGCGCCGGACCAGATGGCCAAGGTCGGCCGGATCGCCAGAATTCTGGGTCCTCGCGGCCTGATGCCCAACCCGAAGACCGGCACCGTCACTCCTGACGTCGCCAAGGCCGTCGCGGACATCAAGGGTGGAAAGATCAACTACCGGGTGGACAAGCAATCCAACCTTCACTTGGTCATCGGCAAGGTCTCCTTTGACACCGACAAGTTGGTGGAGAACTACGCCGCCGCGCTTGAGGAGGTGCTGCGAAGCAAGCCGGCAGCCGCCAAAGGGCGTTACCTGAAGAAGGTCAACTTCTCCACAACCATGGGCCCCGGCATCCCCGTCGACCCCAACCGGACCCGCAACCTGCTGACCGACGATCCCGCCCCCACTCCATGAGCGACACCGCTGCCGATTTGGCCAACCGAAACTTTGTAAGCGTCGCGCGACCTCGCCACGCGGCCAGGTGGGAGC
>JALZCN010000719.1 GCA_030863045.1 Actinomycetota bacterium
TGCTCAGCCGTACCGGGGCGTGGCCAAGTGTGCGCGTAGAAACTCCAGTGTGGCCTCCCAGGCGCGGGTGGCGTGCTCTGGATTGTAGGTGCCGAGCAGGTTCTCGTCGTTGAAGAAAGCGTGCCCAGCGCCCGGGTAGAAGCGGAAGTCAGGCCGTTGCCCACTCTGCCGTTCTATCGAGGCCGCGAGTCGGTGGACCTCGTCGGTGCTCTGAAACTCGTCCTGCTCGCCGAAATGGCCCAGCAGTGGGGCGGAAAGGCTCGCGAAGTCCGGGTACTCCTCGCCGAGCACGGGGTAGAACGGTATCGCGGCGCCTATCTTGTCGCCCTGCTGCGCGGCGAGCACCAGCACGAAGCCGCCGCCCATGCAAAAGCCCACTGCGCCGATCTTCGAGCTGGTGACCGCGTCGTGATCGAGCAGGTAGTCCACCGCGCCGCCCAGGTCGCGGGCGGCCTGCTGCACCGGGAGGTCCTGCATGAGCTTGCCCGCCGTGTCGGCGTCATGGGTGGTGGTGCCGCCGAACAGGTCGGGGGCCAGGGCGACGAAGCCCTCGGCGGCCAGCCGGTTCGCCACGTCAGCGATATGGCTGGTCAGCCCCCACCACTCCTGGATCACAACAACCCCAGGACCGCGCCCGCCCTCGGGTAACGCCAGGTAGCCGTGCGCGGTCGCACCGTTGGACGCGAAGGTCACGTTCTGCAGCGGGTTGCCCATGTCCCCGATCTCACCACAACCTGTGCCGACCCACGTTGGGGCGGCCCGTCAGAGCACCCGGCGGCCGGTTTCGGTAGTGGAGTAGCCGCCGAGGGCTTCAATCGAGGCGCGGAACTTCCGGTCGGCCAGCAGCGCCCACAGCGGGGCAAGCAAGGCAGAATCGCCGGTTTCGCGGGTGGCCACCAGATCGTATGGCTCGTGGGTGACCGGCACGAAGTCCAGCCCGAACCGCCGGGCTGCCGCGAGGATGCCCAGCCCGGCATCGGCCCGCCCCGCCGCCACAGCCGCCGCGACAGCGAAATGGGTGCGGGCCTCGCGTTGGTAACCGACCACGTCACCGGGCGCAATGCCGCGACGGCGCAGCTCGTGGTCGAGCAGGACCCGGGTACCCGCAGCGCGCTGCCGGTTGACGTAACGCAGCCCGGGACGGCTCAGGTCCTCGATGCCGGTGACCTCCATTGGGTTGCCCGCCGCGACGAGCAAACCCTGCACGCGGTGCGCCAGTCGGATCACCGCAACCTCGGCGACGGCGCGGTCACCTAACATGCGCCGCAGATAGGGCAGGGTGTACTCACCGGTGTCCGGGTCCAGCAGGTGCGAGCCGGCGAGGTGACACAGCCCGTCGCGCAATGCGACCAACCCGGCCAGCGAGCCCACAGCGGACGACGCGAGCGTCACGGCCGGGTCGATGCTGCGTAGCGCCGCGGCGGCCAGGTCAAGTACCGGATCGTGGGAACCGATCGCTACGATCGTGCCGTCGATGTCGGCCGGCCCGCGCAGTAGTTGCACTTCGACATCGGTGCCCGCGTGGTGGCCCCCCACTCCAGCGGGCACGACCATCAGCCCGTCAGCCCGCACCAGTGAGGTCAGCACTCCGGCGCCGCGAGCCAATGGGGTGGCCACCATCCGCCCGCCCACCCGGCCCAGCCGTACCCGCACCCAGTCGTCCAGCCCCGGCGGCGAAGCGAGCTCGCGGACCAGTCGCGCCCGCACCGCCGGGCGGTTCATGGTTGTGGTGCCTTGTAAAGCGGCCAACAATGGCGCGGCGAAGAGCTCGAAGCTCAGCGCGGCCGATACTGGGTACCCGGGAGCACCGAGCACCGGAGTCGCGCACGCGGTGCCGAGCACCACAGGATGCCCCGGGCGCACCGCTACACCATGCACCGCCAGCGTGCCCACCCGGGACACCACTGATGCGGTGTGGTCACCCTGACCGGCGCTCGCGCCGGCAATGATCACTACCAGGTCGGCGCGATCGGCTGCGGCGAGTACGGCCGCTGCGATCCGCTCCGGGTCGTCCGGCTCGATGGGCAACGACACAACGTCGCACCCGTGTTCACCGGCCTGGCCGGCGAG
>JALZCN010000604.1 GCA_030863045.1 Actinomycetota bacterium
GCTCGAACGGCTTGGCCAGATAGTCGTCGGCACCCAACAACAGCCCAGCCACCCGGTCGGACACCGTGCCGCTGGCGGTGAGCATCAACACCCGAGTCACTGCCCCGGATCCGGTGATCTCGGTGCATAGCCGGTCGCCTGACATCCCAGGCAGGTCACGGTCCAGCACCACCACGTCGTACCGGGTCACGGCAGCCTTCTCATGCCCGCTGTCACCGTCGTAGGCGACGTCCACGGCCATGCCCTCACGGCGTAGACCCCGAGCGACTGCGTCAGCCAGCGGTTGCTCGTCCTCGACGATCAGAATGCGCACCCCTCAACGGTGCCACACCCGGTTGTCCGAACGGCAACGCCACTACGGGGCAGTGCCTGGAGCCTCGACCGCGGTGGGTTCGTCGATAGATCTGATGAGCCCGACGGCCCAGCCGGTCACCGCCCTGGCCACATCCTGGGCAGTCAGGCCAACATCTGCGAGCACCTCGTCGCGAGAGCCGTGCGCGAGAAAGCGCTGCGGGATGCCGAGGTCGCGAAACGGCACGTCGATCTGGGCGTCCCGCAGGGCGGCGGCCAACGACCAGCCGAAGCCGCCATGTCGACCACCGTCCTCCAAGCTGACGACCAGCCGGTGCCGCTCGGCCATCCGCAGCAGCGCTGGGGGCACCGGCAACACCCAGCGAGGGTCGACGACGGTGACTCCGATGCCCTGGTCGGCCAACCGTCCCGCGGCGGCGACCGCCACCGCGGCGAACACGCCGACTCCCACCAGCAGCACGTCGTGGCCGTCGGCCGGACCAGGCCGGGTCAGCACATCCACCCCATCGACTCGCTGCAGCGCCGGCACTGCTTCGATCACTGGGCCCTTGGGAAACCGCACCGCGGTCGGTCCGTCATCCACCGCGACGGCCTCGGCCAGCTCCTCCCGCAGCGTGTTGGCGTCCCGGGGCGCGGCCACCCGGATTCCCGGCACGATCCCCAGTACCGACAAGTCCCACATGCCGTTGTGGCTGGCACCGTCGTCACCGGTGATGCCAGCGCGGTCCAGGGTGATGGTCACGGGGGCGTTCAGCAGTGCCACATCCATCAGCAGCTGGTCGAAGGCACGGTTGAGGAACGTGGAATACAGCGACACCACTGGGTGCAACCCACCCAGTGCCAGCCCCGCAGCGGAGGTAACCGCATGCTGCTCAGCGATCCCGACGTCGTAGCAGCGATCCGGGAAACGCTCGGCGAAGGCAGCCAGGCCGGTCGGACCGGGCATCGCCGCGGTGATCGCAACCAGATCGTCTCGTTCACCGGCCAGCCTGATCAGCTCCTCGGCGAACACGCTCGTCCACGAGATACCAGCCGGTACGACGGGCGCACCGGTCTCGGGATCCATGACCTTCACCTGGTGCATGAGCTCGGCGATGTCGTTCTCCGCGGGCGGGTAACCGTGGCCCTTGCGGGTCACCGCATGCACGATCACCGGCGCACCGAAGTCCTTGGCCCGGCGCAAGGCCGCCTCCATCGCGCGCAGGTCGTGCCCGTCGACCGGGCCCAGATACTTCAGGCCTAGGTCTTCGAAAAGAATCTGCGGGGCCAGCGCGTCCTTCAGGCCTCGTTTGGCAGCGTGCAGACTGGTATAGATCGCCCGGCCCACCACCGGGGTGCGCTGCAGGGCCTGCTTGCCGGTCTGCAGCACCCACTCGTAGCCCGGTTGCAACCGCAGTGTGGAGAGGTGGTCGGCGAATCCGCCGATGGTCGGTGAGTAGGAGCGGCCGTTGTCGTTGACCACGATGATTACCGAGCGATCCTTGCCGGCGGCGATGTTGTTCAACGCCTCCCAGCACATTCCGCCGGTCAGCGCGCCGTCACCGACCACCACGACGACGTGGCGGTGCCGTCCGCCACGCATGCCTGAGTGCGCAAACGCTTTGGCCAGCCCGTCGGCGTAGGACAGCGCGGCCGAGGCGTGGCTGGACTCCACCCAGTCGTGCTCGCTCTCCGCGCGGCAGGGGTAGCCGGACAAGCCACCTTTCTTGCGCAACCGGTCGAATCCCTCGGCTCGCCCGGTAAGGATTTTGTGCACGTACGCCTGGTGGCCGGTGTCGAAAATCACCGGGTCGCGCGGGGAGTCGAAAACCCAATGCACCGCCAGGGTGAGTTCCACCGCACCGAGATTCGGACCGAGGTGCCCTCCGGTGCGGGACACCTTCTCGACGAGGAACCGGCGGATCTCGCCGGCCAACCGCGTCAGGGTGGCCACATCGAGGCGCTTGATGTCCTGGGGGCTGCGCACCGACTGCAGCAGGCTCACGTCATCTTCCCCTCGCTCGTCGGCCGCCCAGTCTACGTCCGTGCATGGTGATTACCGCGTTTCGTCTCCAGAACGCGGTACGCGGGCTGGAGTGGGTGCGGCGGCGTCGGCTGAGGTGGGGACTGGGTCGGGGTTCATGCCCCAGCGCACCGCACCTGGGGCTGGCTGGTCACGCTGGGCAACTCGGGCGGAAGAACGCAGCTGCCAGGGCACGCTGGTCATCATCACGCCCGGCTCGAACAGCAGGCGGGCCTTGAGCCGAAGCGCGCTCTGGTTGTGCAGGACGTGTTCCCACCAGTGCCCCACGACGTACTCCGGGATGAAAACCGTGACCACATTTCGGGGGTTGTCCGAGCGTGCCCGCTTGACATAGTCGACCACCGGTTTGGTGATCTCCCGGTAGGGCGACTCGATCACCTTGAGCCGGACGGGTAACTCGCGCGCCTTCCACTGAGCTACCAGATTTCGGGTACTCGCGTCGTCGACATTGACAGTGACCGCCTCAAGCACGTCAGGACGGGTAGCGCGGGCGTAGGCCAGCGCGCGCAGAGTCGGCATGTGCAGGGTGGACACCAGGACTATCGCGTGGTTGCGCGAGGGCAGCACGGTATCGGTCTCCCTGGGCACCAACTCGGCAGACACCCGGTCGTAGTGCTTCCGGATCCCCTTCATCACCAAGAAGATCGCGACCATGGCCGCGATCGCGATCCAGGCGCCCTGGGTGAACTTGGTGATCAGCACCACTACCAGGACCGAACCGGTCATCGTCAACCCGACTACGTTGATCGCCTGAGAGCGCCGCATCCGACGCCGCTCCATCGGGTCGGTCTCGCGTGCCAGCAACCGGTTCCAGTGCCGCACCATGCCACTCTGGCTCAGCGTGAACGACACGAACACCCCGACGATGTAGAGCTGGATCAGGCGGGTGACCTCAGCCCCGAACGCAACCACCAGGACAGTCGCCGCGCCCGCCAAGAACACGATGCCGTTGGAGAAGGCCAACCGGTCGCCGCGGGTGTGCAGCTGGCGGGGCAGGTAGCGATCCAGCGCCAGTATCGAGCCCAGCACCGGGAAGCCGTTGAACGCGGTGTTCGCGGCCAGCACCAGGATCAGGGCGGTGACCACGGTGACGAAGTAAAACCCCACCGGAAAGCCGTCAAAGACCGCCAGCGCGAGCTGCGCCATCAATGTCTTCTGCTCGTAACCGGCGGGCGCACCGGTCAACTGCCTGGCCGGGTCGTCGGCCATCTTCACACCGGCGAGCTGGGCCAACACGATCAGCCCCATCAGCATGGTCACCGAGATGGTTCCGAGCAGGAGCAGCGTGGTCGCAGCGTTGCGGGACTTCGGCTTCCGGAAGGCCGGCACGCCGTTGCTGATCGCCTCCACGCCGGTGAGCGCAACGCAACCAGAGGTGAAGGCTCGCAGAACCAGAAATACCAGCGCGATACCGACGAGATGGTCACCTTCGGCGCGCAGCTCGAACCCGGCGGACTCGGCACGGAGCTGCTCTCCCTGGAGAACCCGGAAGAATCCCCACCCGAGCATCGCGGCGATGCCGACCATGAATGCGTAGGTGGGGATGGCGAAGGCCGTGCCAGATTCCCGGATCCCCCGCAGGTTGGCTGCCGTGAGCGCGGCGATTGCGGCCACCGCGAAGGTCACCTTGTGGGTGGCGACGAAGGGCGCTGCCGAGCCGATGTTCGACGCCGCCGCAGAGATCGACACCGCAACCGTGAGGACATAGTCGACCAGCAACGCGCTGGCCACCACCAGCCCCGCAGTAGGGCCCAAATTCACGGTGGCGACTTCATAGTCTCCACCGCCCGATGGGTAGGCGCGCACGTTCTGCCGGTAGCTGGTGACCACGACCAGCATCACCAAGGCGACCGCGAGCCCAACCCACGGAGCGAGCGCATACGCCGAGAGCCCGGCGATCGACAGCACGAGGAAGAGCTGTTCGGGGGCGTAGGCCACCGAGGACAGCGCGTCGGACGCGAAAACCGGCAGCGCGATTCGCTTTGGCAGCAGGATGTAGCTCAGCCGTTCGCTGCGAAACGGCCTGCCGACAAGAATCCGTTTGACCGCCGTAGCGAGCTTCGACACGACGAAAGCCTACGACCGCGCGGAGTCCCAGCACGGGACAGCGGCGCGGTCGAAGCGATACGGTTTCCTCGGCAAACTGTTGCCCCGCCCAACGCCATCGATCGGGAGTGGCCACGTGCACGTCGTGATCATGGGCTGTGGTCGGGTAGGTGCCGGTCTCGCGTCAGCGCTGGAACGTCTCGACCACGACGTGTCGGTGATTGACCAGAATGTGCAAGCCTTCCGCAGGCTCGGTGCCGATTTCCATGGCCAGCAGGTTCGCGGCATCGGCTTCGACCGCCAAGTACTCATCGAGGCGGGAATCGAGCGAGCGGGCGCCTTCGCCGCAGTGTCCAGCGGAGACAATTCCAACATCATTTCCGCCCGGGTCGCCCAGGAGACCTTCAGAGTGGCACACGTCGTCGCCAGGATCTACGACCCCAAACGGGCCGCAGTGTACGAGCGCCTCGGCATTCATACCGTGGCCACGGTGCCCTGGACCACTGACCGCTTCCTGCGCATGCTGCTGCCCGACGGCGCGACGGCCGCCTGGCGTGACCCGTCGGGCACGGTGGCGGTGCTACAGCTGCCGGTACACGAAGGCTGGGCCGGGCACGCCATTGGCGAGTTGGAGGAACACACCGGCGCGCGGATTGCCTTCATCGTCCGCTTCGGGACCGGAGTACTGCCCAACCGCAATACCCTGCTTCAGGCCGACGACCAGGTATACGCCGCCGCGGTCTCCGGCACCGTCAACGACGTCACCACCGCGGCATCCACCCCGCCCCCGAACGACTAGCCCTACTACTGACCGAACAGTGCGCCAGTTCACTCCACCACCTGGGAGCCGTCATGCGCGTGACCATCGCCGGAGCAGGCGCAGTGGGCCGGTCCATCGCATCCGAACTGCTCGAGTTCGGCCACGAGGTGATGCTCATCGAGCGAAATCCCGATCAACTTGCCCCGCACGAGGTCGAGGACGCCGAATGGGTCCTCGCCGATGCCTGCGAGCTGGCCTCGCTGGAGGAGGCCGGACTGGAGCACTCCGACGTGGTGATCGCCGCGACCGGCGACGACAAGGTCAACGTCGTCGTCAGCCTGCTGGCCAAGACTGAGTTCGCGGTGCCGCGGGTGGTGGCCCGCGTCAACGATCCGCGCAACGAGTGGCTGTTCGACGAGAACTGGGGCGTCGACGTCGCCGTGTCAACCCCGCGGATGCTGGC
>JALZCN010000606.1 GCA_030863045.1 Actinomycetota bacterium
GCCAGCAGTGTGGGGGATGTCGCGCAGCGTGGCGAGCAAATCGGCGGGAACCGGCGGGCACTGCGCCGAACGCACCAGACTGCGAGCCTGACGTTGCCCAGCGACTTCCGCGGCACAGAACGAACACATGATCAGGTGCGCAGCGGCCCGATCGCGAGCGACCGCACCGAGCTCGCCGTCCACGAAAGCAACCACAGCGTCCACGCCGAGGTGCTGCCCTGCGTTGAGGCCGGCCACGAAGTCACCGAATGTGCGGCCGCGCAGGTCCGACATCCAGCCTCCTTATTCGGCGTGGGTGCGTCGCCTTTCCAGCGCCGCCTTGAGCGCCTGCCTACCGCGGTGGATCCGGCTACGAACCGTCCCGAGTTTGACCCCGAGAGTGGCGCCGATCTCCTCGTAGGATAAGCCCTCTACATCACAGAGTACGACAGCAGCCCGGAACTCAGGTGCGAGGTCGTCCAACGCCTCCTGCAGATCCGGATCGAGGTGAGTGGCGGCGTAAACCTGTTCCGGGCTGGGCCCTCCGCCGACGAGCCGGTCGGTGTCGTCGGACAGGCCCTCCATCCGTAGCCGGGAACGTCGACGCACCATGTCCAGGAACAGATTGGTCGTGATCCGGTGCAGCCAACCCTCGAAGGTGCCCGGTTTATAGGAGCCCAGGCTGCGGAACACTCGGATGAACGTCTCCTGGGTAAGGTCCTCGGCGTCGTGCGGATTGCCGCAAAGACGGTAAGCCAACCGGTAAACCCGGTCGGCGTGCTCCCGGACCACCTGATCCCACGACGGTGGTGTCCAAGCCTCGGCCGCCCGAGTCTCGTCGTCGGCCCGCACGAGGGAGATCGCCTGCCCGACGGCAGCAGGGTCGCGAAAGCGGGTCTCGGGCACCATCGGCTGGATCTCCACCTCCGGGTCGGTCATGGGTCTCGGTAGCAGAAGCTTCGTTTCCACGGCACGGGCGGTTCTGTGGAACAGACATGCAGTGCAACACCAGAGGGGCTGTCGATGTTTCGCGATCGGTCTCATGATGGCCCGCCACCGTATGACCTCGGTAAGGGTCGGCTAAGAAGATGCTGAGAGCCGTGAATGGAGATCCACTGATTCGGCGCGGCGTCGCCCAGATGGTGCACGCTGCGGCGCTACGCTGCGCAGCGTGAGGTCGGCCAGGGGTGCGGGAGGATGGCCTGCGCTGTCCAGCATCGGCGCGTGCGAGTACGTCGAAAGCTTCGTGACCGAGGACGAGGTGCTGATCGCGGCACGCGAGCGCGGGCAGGAGATGGGCTGCACCCCGATTGGGTTAAGTGCCGGTGCCGCGCTGCGGTTCGTGGCCGGCGCGCTGGGCGCCCGTGCCGTGGTCGAGGTGGGAACCGGCGCGGGTAGCAGCGGGCTTTGGCTGCTACGCGGAATGGCCGCCGATGGCGTACTCACGTCGATCGACGTCGAACCCGAGCACCAGCGCATCGCCCGGCAGACGTTCGCCGAGGCAGGGTTCCCGGCGTGGCGCTACCGGCTGATCATGGGACAAGCCCTTGACCTGATGCCCCGGCTCACCGACGGCGGTTATGACTTGGTCTTCGTCGACGCCGCCAAGCCCGAGTACCCGCATTATCTGGCGGCGGGTGTGCGATTACTGCGCCCCGGCGGGGTGATCGCCTTCAACAACGCCCTGTGGAGTGGCAGGGTGGCCGATCCGGGGTACCGGGACCCATCCTCGGCCGCCCTGCGAGAGGTCGGCGCGATGGTCCGCGACGACGAGACTTTGATCCCGCTGATGCTCCCCCTGGGCGACGGTCTGCTCCTTGCTCTACGCGCATCGTAACTGCCGCCCCCGGCATGGAGACTCATCGGGCAGGTTGAGGGCTCGCCAGCCCCGACAGATACCTGGAAGTCAGCGGCCGGTAGTTGGCTTGGTGGCCGACAGGATTCCGTAGAACCAAGCGCCGTGCCGCAGTGCCTGATATTGGCGGATCGAGGCGACGACATTGCCATGCTGGACGTCCGAACGAATTCCCGTGATGTGGCCGAGCACCGCCAGCGGGTAGGTCCAGTAAGCCATGCGATACAACCGACGAAGCGATGGGCGGGTGTGCACGGTCACGTCGTCGAGCCGGGGTTCGGCGAATCCGGCAGCAGCCAGGTGCTCCAGGTGCTCGCCGGGGGTATCGATGTCGGGGACGGCCCAGCCGGTGAGCCACTCGTGCAGCAGTCGCTCCCCCGTCGCGTCCAGCGGGCGAGCGGCCCGGACGAAATCGGCGACGACCACCCGTCCACCGGGGCGGAGCAACCTGGAAGCCTCCTGGTAAAAGGCGGCCTTGCGGGATGCGTGGCACATACTCTCCACCGCCCACACGATGTCGAAACTCGCGTCCGGAAACGACGTCGCGGTGAAGTCGGCCACTTCGAAGTGGACGCGATCGGCTAGACCACGCCGGTCGGCGTTACCCCGCGCCATTGCGACCTGCCGGGCGGCCAGCGTGATTCCGACAACCTCAGCGTTGCGCTCGGTAGCCAGCCACAGGCTGCTGCCGCCGACCCCACAGCCGGCGTCGAGAACCCGCTCGCCGGGTTGGATCTGCACCCGGTCCGCCAGTACCCGATTCATGTTCTTCAGCGCATCGGGATGGCTGCGGGTGCTGTCGTCGGTGTAGCCGAAGTGGACCGCCAGGTTGTCCTTGTTGAGCCACAGCAGGCGGTAGTCGATCCAGGTTTCGTCGTAGTAGCCGACGATCGCCTCGGTGAGCGAGCCAGCCGGCGCCCGATCAGGCACCTTGTCTCCAGGTTCCATCCGCTCCTCCCCCACCGCGTGCGTCTGCCTTTGCATTGCACCACAACGCAGGGTTTCAGTGGCGACGCGCAAGCAGTACTGCCGCGAGCGGCCACAGCGACTGAGCCGCGGCGAGTACCCGCTCGGACAACCCGATCCGCGGGCCCCGGCCGAAGTGTTCGATCCCAAACCAGCCAAGCAGGCCAAGTAATCCAGTGGCGGCCACCAGCATGGTGCTAGATCGGGGCTTGCCGGGGCGCCGGCCCGGCAACGCGGGCCACAGAGACAGCGCGGCAAAAGCGACCGAAGCGGCGGCGACATGCACCGTCGAATCGCCGGTTATCGGTTGCGGGAACGCGGCGAGTATGACGGTGGCCGCCCCACCGGTGGCAAGAAGCAGGCGACCCGGAACGGGCACCGTCCCCAGCCCCACAGCCGTGACCATGTGGCATACGCCGACTCCGGCAAGAGCCGTTGTCATGATCCAGGGGTCCGTGGCGCCGCGGGCGGCCAGCGCGCTGATCGTCTGACTCACCGAATCGAAACCACCCGGCTGCCGGGCCGCGGCGACTTGCCAACCGCCGATCAGCAGCACCGGAGCGCAGCCTGCGGACAGTACAGCCCACCACGGCACTGTTCGCATCGCGCCACGCTAGCCCACCGGCTCACTCGGCGTGGGCTCCCTTGCCCAGCACGACGACACCACCACCGCTGACCGTATAGCGCTCCCGGTCGAGGCCGGGGTCCACGCCCACCTGGGCGCCGTCGGGGATCACCACGTTCTTGTCTAGAATCGCCCGGCGCACCACGGCACCCTTGCCCACCCGTACGCCGGGCATCAGCACGCTGCCCTCGACGTGGGCACCAGCCTCCACCACCACGTCCCCCGACAGCACCGAGTGGCTCACCTGCGCGGCCGAGACGATGGAGCCCGCCCCCACGATCGACTCCTGGGCCGTGCCACCCTGCACGAACTTCGCCGGAGGTAACGGAGGCATCGCGGTACGGATCGGCCACGCCTGGTTGTACAGGTTGAACACCGGATGCACCGACACCAAGTCCATATGCGCGTCGTAGTAGGTGTCCAATGTGCCGACGTCACGCCAGTAACCGCGGTCCCGATCGGTCGCACCGGGTACCACGTTGTCGGCGAAGTCATAAACCGCCGCTTCCCCGGCGTCTACGAGCATCGGGATCACGTCGCCGCCCATGTCATGGTCGGAATCCTGGTTGGCGGCATCAGCGCGCAACGCGGTCACCAATAACTTGGTGGTGAACACGTAATTACCCATCGACGCAAAGGCCACCGTGGGGTCGTCCGGCGTGCCCGGTGGCGACGGCGGCTTCTCCAGAAACTCGGTGATCCGCCCGGAGCCGTCGGCGCCGATACAGCCGAAGGCGCTCGCCTGCTCGCGTGGCACCCGTATCCCTGCGACTGTGACCCCCGCGCCGTTGGCGATGTGCTGCTCCACCATCTGCGAAGGGTCCATCCGGTACACGTGGTCAGCACCGAAGACGACGATGTATTCCGGCGCCTCGTCATAGACCAGGTTGAGCGACTGAAAGATTGCGTCCGCACTGCCCGTGTACCACCGCGGACCGAGTCTCTGCTGCGCGGGCACCGGGGTGATGT
>JALZCN010000611.1 GCA_030863045.1 Actinomycetota bacterium
GCTCGAAACCGACAGTCTGGCAGCCAGATTGGGAGGGCAGGTCCAAGTAGTTGCACCAGGAGTCGGTTGTCTCGAGTGCCGCGGCTTCATCGATGCGCAGCGCGCTGCATATGATTTAGCGCCGCCAGAGGTACAGGAGTACGAACGAGCGCACGGTTACGGCACGGAGGAGGCCATGCCTTCGGTTATATTTCTTAATGGTGTTGTGGCGTCGATTCAGGTGGCTGAGGCCGTGCGGACTCTTGCCGGCGCGTCAGGGCACAAGCTGGTCGTTTACGACGCGCAAGCGCAGCGAACCTTTCCGGCGGCTGTGTGTTACTCACCTGAGTGCGCGACCTGCGGTGTTCACGGCGTCGCAGGCGTCGCTGACCTGGCACCTTTGCAGGCCGCGCCGACGGCGGGGCCCACTTTCGTACCTGCCCTTACTAGAGCCAGTCGGAGCTGAGCATGCCGGATCCAATTCCGCGGAATAGAAGCGCACGTGGACGGCCAGCACGCCGGCCTGCGAGGCAACGGCGCTGGCCCGGTCAACTGTTTCAGCGACCGCGGGCAAACGCCGGACCGCCTGGCCCACCCCCGCCACAAGCGGCCCCACCTGCAGCAGCAGAGGTTCGGCTCAGCGACTTATTCCGGCGGCCACAAAGGAACTTCGAACCGCCTGGGCCACTGCCGCCGCAGCCGCCCCCGCCTGCAAACCAGCAAGCTCGGCTTGGGCAGCCATTTCGGCGACCCCCGGTGGACGTCGGATCGCCTGAGCCGGCCGCGCCGCAGCCGCCCCCACCGGCGAGACCAAGGGTCCGGCCAGGCCGGTTACTACGGCGACCCGGAGCGAACACCGGACCGCCTGGGCGACACCGGCCACCAAGCCCGCGATCTGGCGCCACCGCGGTAGCCGGTGGAGTGATGGTTGCCGTGGCTGTACTTGCCGTGTGGATCGCTGTGCCGCTCTTCCCGGCGGCAACGTCCGCCGGATCGGCGGCCCCGCAGGTGCCTGGCCACGTTAATGTTCCGACCCCGGGTCGCAATGATTCGGGTGCCGTGAGCGACCTGATCCCTGCCCGGCCGGGTACGTTGGCAGACCCAGACCCGGGACCAATCCCCACCAGCGAAGCCCGGCCAGAACTCACCGCCACGCCCCGTAGTGACGGATTGCCGGTGACTGTGGGTCAGTCCAGCTCAACACCACAGCCCTTACAGCCGAGCAACACGGTGAATGCGTTCAACGTTGGGCAGCAAGCGGCGGCGGGAGATCATGCCCAACGGCGCCCTGCAGAGCCAAGAAGGACCGCTGCACCTAAGGAAACGAAGCCGAAGCCGTCAGTCAGCCAACCGCCCGCGAGTACGGCTCCGAAGCCCAGACCGTCGCGCGAACAAATTGAGGCGGCGGCGCGCCAGTTCGCGAAGAATTTCCCGAAAGGCCCAGGCGGCACGCGGCCGGGCAGCGGTGCTGGCAGCAACGGCTCGTCTGGCGGCTCGAAGGGTGGAACCGGTTCTAAGTCGAGTGTCTCCGGACAGGCGAAGAAGGGGTCCGGCGGCGGCCAAGGCGGGAGCCGGTCGGGTGGCGGAAGCCGGTCGGGTGGTGGGGGCTCGTCCGGTGGCGGGGGCTCGTCCGGTGGCGGCGGAGGCTCGTCGGGCGGCGGGAACTCCAGCAGCTCGAATTGAAAGCCGGACATCGCTCATGGCACGAGGGTGTCTTACAGAAAGAACGGATAATGTAGACGCCAACCATGCTGGACCCGATCTGGTTGGTACCCTCGTAGTTCTGGGTAATCTTTCACTCGTCGAGGCCAGGAAATCAGATCGGCGGCTGCTGATCCGGTACGCCTGCCATCCTGCGACACCGAAGCGTTTAGCTCATGCGCTGTCGAGGATAATCCAGTGACTGGGCTCGCCCCGGCGGGACTGCGGACCGCGAAAGCTGCGATAGCGTCAGCGCAACCGGGGTTTCCGGTCCCAGCTGATGCTTGACGGTGAGGGTGCGTCGGCGCATCGGGTGGGTTTGACTCGATGCGTGTTCGGCCTGGCGTTGGC
>JALZCN010000704.1 GCA_030863045.1 Actinomycetota bacterium
GCATGATGGGGTGGCGGCGGTAATCGAGAAACTGAAGGGGCACCCGTTGTTCGCCCACATCACCCTCAGCCGGTCGGAACGCTCGCCGATCGCCGCCCTGGTCACCGAGATGCTGGAGGGTTACGCGCATTGAGTCGGTTGCCCGCTCTTCAAGGGCTACCAACCGGCATGCGGGGTGCCTTGAAGAGCGGCCAACCGGATGTTCCGACCGGATCCGGAAGGGACCAGAGCCGCGCTCCGGCGGGGATCGGAGAAGACGTCGAGTGCGTCCAGCACCTGCTGGAAGCAACGCGCTGCCTTCTCATAACACCTTTGCAACTGGTGCATGGTGCCCAGCCGGCGCATCGCTGAGGCATCGCTGTGGCGGTCAGCCAACTCGCGAAGGTAGGCCAGGGCGTTTTCCAGGCGAGGCAAGGCATCGTCGAAACGGCCTGCTCTGTGCACAGCGGCTTGGGTATGGCCGGAGTCACCGGCGGCTCCGCAGGTCGTGAGGGTAAGTGCGAAGCCTTCCAGCGCCTCATCGAGGCGGTGCTGGAGCCGGTGCAGTTCACCGAGGCCACGTGGTGCCATGCCGTCTCGCCCACCGTCGGCTGCTCGCCGGGCGCCGGCAAGCATGAGCTCGCAGACCTGTCGCCAGTCGTCGTAGTAGCCACGGACAAGAAAGAACCGGGCGAGCCGCACGCCCAGCGCCCAGCCCAGCTGGTCTGATCCCACCGAGTACGCCTGGTCAACTGCGCCGATCAGGGCCGCCCATTCGGCTTTGAACCAGCCGGGAGGATCGGTGGCCACAGCGTTGATTACCGATTCGTCGGGTTGCCAGCAGGTGCCGGATGCAAAGGCCCCAGGGAAGGCGGAACCGGCCATGCACCGTCCCGCCTCTTCGGCCAACCCCAGCCAACCCCCGAAGGTTCGGTCCAGCGCGGCAAGCTGGTCGGCTTCCGGTTCCTGGGCGACCATTTCCCGAGCAAAGACCCGCAGCAGATCATGCAAGCGGTACCGCAGGCGTCCCGAAGCGTCGCGACCAACCACGTCGAGCAGGTGCATATCGACCAGAGTGTCCACCAGCTCCTCGGCCCTGACCTGCTCAACGTCGAGCAGCGCTGCGGTCACCCAGGGGGCGAAGTCGCGGATCTCGAGCAGGCCGAGGCGCCGGAAGGCACACCGCGCCATGGCGTCGAGGCTTTCGTAGCTCAGAGCGAGACTCGCCCGCACTTCCAGGTCTCCCAGCCGTAGCTTGTCAAGGCGGTGCTGCTCGTCGGCCAGCTCGGATTCGAGGCGGGACAGCGGCCAGTGCGGTCGAGCACCCAGACGCGCTCCGGCGACCCGGACAGCCAGCGGGAGAAAACCACACAACCGCACAATCTCCCTTGCCGCCGAGGGCTCCGCTGCCACCCGCTGCGGCCCAGCGACCCGTGCCAGCAGCTCGATTGCCTGGTCGGGTTCGAACACGTCCAGATCTACCAAACGGGCACCATTCAGGCCGGCCAACCTCGTCTGGCTGGTGACCAGCACCGCACAGCCGGGAGTGCCCGGCAACAACGGTCGCAGCTGCGCCTCGCACGCCGCGTTGTCCAGCAGGATGAGCAGCCGCCGGTCGGCGAGCCGGCTGCGATACAAGGCGGCGCGCTCTTCAGCGTCCTCGGGTATCGCGGTGCGGTCTACTCCGAGCGAACGCAGGAATCGGGCCAGCACGTCCGTCGGTGCTAGCGAGTTCGCCTGCCCGCCACGGAGGTCGACGAACAGTTGTCCATCGGGGTAGTGGGCCCGTAGCCGGTGCGCAGCGTGCACGGCGAGGGTCGTCTTTCCCACGCCGGCCTTGCCGGTGATCGCCACAAGCACCGTTACAGATCGATCCGTCGCAGCGGCCAAGTGCTTCACCGTGGCCAGCTGGGCCTTGCGTCCGGTGAAGTCACTGATGTCGGCGGGCAGCTGCGCTGGAGTGATCGCGGGTGTTGTCGGGGCCTCCAGCATCGGGTCGCCGGTCAAAATCGCGTGCTCCAGCCGTTGCAGCTCGTTGCCGGGCTCCAACCCGAGTTGTTCGACCAGGGCGCCCCGGGTCCGGTGATAGACCTCCAGCGCCTCGGCCTGCCGGCCCGCCTGATACAAAGCGGTCATCAACAATCCCTGTAGCTGTTCGCGCATCGGGTGCCGGGCGGCCAGCTCGACGAGTTCGGGAATGATCGCATTCGCATGGCCGCAGGCCAGCTCGGCGGCATACAGCTGGGCAAGGCTGGCCAGCCTGCGCTCCGCCAGTCGGTCGGCCTCGGCGCGCAGCAGCGGCAGGTCGGGCACGTCGCTGAAAGGATCCCCGCGCCACAGCCGCAGCGCCGCACGCAGCAGCGTGACAGTACGCGCCGGCGCGCCGGCATCGGCACCCTCGGCAAGCGCCGATTCGAATCGCTCGGCGTCGAGCTCACCGGGATGCACCCGCAGTGTGTAGCCGCCGTTCTCGAAACGGATCCGTGCGGAATCGCCCAGCACCCGGCGCAACCGATGCACGTGCAGCTGTAGCTTCTTCGCTGCCCGAGGATCTCGCTGGCCGGCCCAAAGCGCATCGACCAGCACGTCCACCGGCACCGGTGTGTTCGCCCGGGTGAGCAGGACCCCGAGCACCATGCGGGCCATCGGTGCGGAAACCTGGATCGGCTGGTCCTGCTGCCGTACCCGTAGCGGGCCGAGAACCTCGAAGTCCATTCCGCTACCCCCCGAGCTCCGCCGCTGCACCGCCGGTTTCAGCACCGAGTGTAGCCACATGCTGCCAGCTAGTAATCGAACTTTCGCTCGATCGGTACGGCCCGGCCGACGCGCCGATTGCTGCCTCGCTGGGTCATGCCACGCGCGCGGAGCGCACCGGTAGGCGGACGGTAGCAAGCGTGAGGAAAGCGCTAGGAAAGCGGTGGAACCTAGCGTAGTGATCGCACGCTATCCCAGGAGACGGTCGCGCGGGGGACCTGGGATTCCACGAGACCGAGAGAGGGGATTCTTGATGTCTTGGACCTCCGCACGCGTGGCCGGTGCGGTATTGGCCGCTGCCACGGCTACGCTTGCTATGGCTGTGCCGGCCAGTGCACAAGCGCCCACGCCGACGCCGAAGCAGCCCGGGGTTGGAGCTTCCAACAGGGTGTCTTGCGGCTTGAGCTACCCGGACAGGGACAACCGAGGCTGGGCGAATTTCCCGGCCAATACCGTGACTTTGCGCAGTGGTCCCAGTAATTCCTGCATACAGACCGGCCAGGGAATGCACGACCAGCGTGCCGACTACCTTTGCTACACCCCAGGCGACGGTGGCACCTGGACGTTCGTACGCAACACCGCGACGGGGGAGCAAGGTTGGGTTCGGGACGATTTGCTGCCGCATTACGGCAGTGACACTCCGTGCGAGGACAATCCGCCACCTTCCACTGTCAGGACGTGATGGCGTGTAGGGCTGCCTCCGCGTTTTTACACTGCGCGGAGGCAGCTCCACGCGCGTTAACTGAAGACCTGCAGGCGGTAATCGTGAATTACTTCAGGCTGTCCCCAGATTGCGGGGAAAGCGCCATGCTCAGAACGTTCAGTGCGTCGTCGAGTTGCTTGACGGTGAGGGTGCCGTTGTCGATGTGACCGCGGTCGAGTACCACGTCGCGGATGGTGCGCCGCTGCAGTAGAGATTGCTTGGCGATCGAGGCCGCCTCCTCATAGCCGAGGTAGCGGTTGAGTGCGGTCACGATCGCGGGGGAGGACTCGGCGTATTCACGGCAGCGCTGCACATCGGCTTCGGCGTCCTCGACGGCCTTGTCGGCGAGCAACCGGGCAGCGGCGGCCAGCAGCCGGGCCGACTCCAGGACGTTACGCGCCATCACCGGCATCATCACGTTGAGCTGCAGATTGCCCTGCGAGCCGGAGAACGCCACGCACGCGTCGTTGCCGATCACCTGGGCGGCGACCATCATCGTGGCCTCGCAGATCACTGGGTTGACCTTGCCCGGCATGATCGACGAGCCGGGCTGCAGATCGGGTAGCCGCAACTCGGCCAACCCGGTGCGGGGTCCAGAACCCAGCCAACGGATGTCATTGGCGATCTTGAACAGGGAGACCGCGACGGTGCGCAGCGCGCCGGAGCACTCCACCAGGCCGTCCCGGGCCGCCTGCGCCTCGATGTGATCACGAGCCTCGGTGAGTATGTCCAGCCCGGTGGAGCGGCGCAGCTGCTCGACGACGGCGGCGCCGAAACCCACCGGTGTGTTCAACCCGGTGCCCACCGCGGTACCCCCGACCGGCAGCTCGGCCAACCGTGGCAGGCAGCTCGCCAGCCGCTCCACACCGTGCCGAGACTGCGATGCCCACCCACCGGCTTGCTGACCAAGCGTGATCGGCACCGCGTCCATCAGGTGAGTGCGGCCCGCTGTGACCACCTCCCGCCAGTCCTGCGACTTCCGGGTCAGGGCCGAGGCCAGGTGCACCAGCGCGGGCATCACGTCGTGCGCTACGGCCTCGGTGGCGGCTAGGTGGATGGTGGTGGGGAACACGTCGTTGGACGACTGGGACGCGTTGACGTGGTCGTTGGGGTGCACCTCCAGGCCGGTCGCCCGGCTCGCCAGCGTGGCGATCACCTCGTTGGCGTTCATGTTCGAGCTGGTGCCCGAGCCGGTCTGGAACACGTCGACGGGGAACTGCGAATCATGCTCGCCGGCGGCCACCTCGTCGGCGGCCGAAGCGATCGCCTCAGCTAGTTCTGGGTCGAGCACGCCAAGTTGGGCGTTCACCCGCGCACAGGCAGCTTTGACCAGGCCCAACGCTCGGATCTGGGCCCGTTCTAGGCCGCGCCCGGAAATCGGGAAGTTGTTCACGGCACGTTGCGTCTGCGCACGGTACAGAGCATCGACGGGCACCTGCACCTCGCCCAGGGTGTCGCGTTCGATCCGGTACTCGTGGGTCATGCCGGGGGCCGCTGATCGAAGTCTACGGCGGCGTACTGGCGAAGTTTGGTCAGCCGGTGCACGCTGTCGATCATTCGCACGGTGCCGGACTTGGAACGCATCACGATGGACTGCGTGCGGCATCCTCCTGCCAGGTAGGTCACCCCGCGTAACAGCTCCCCGTCGGTGATTCCGGTTGCGCAGAAGAACATGTTGTCCCCGCGGACCAGGTCCTCGGTGGTGAGGATCCGGTCCAGGTCGTGCCCGGCGTCCAGCGCCGCGGCGCGCTCGGCGTCGTCCCGCGGCCACAGCCTGCCTTGGATCGCGCCGCCCATGCAGCGCAGCGCAGCCGCGCTGATGATCCCCTCCGGGGTGCCACCGATGCCCATCAGCAGGTCCACGCCGGTGTCCGGGCGAGCCGCTGCGATCGCGCCTGCCACGTCCCCATCCGTGATGAACGTGATCCGGGCACCGGCCTCGCGGACTTGGCGCACCAGCCCGTCATGTCTAGGTCGGTCCAAAATGCACACCGTGATGTCGGAGATGTCTAGGTCCTTGGCTCGGGCTACCCGCCGGATGTTTTCTGCGACCGGTGCGGAAAGGTCGATGACTCCGGCCGCCTCTGGCCCAGTGGCGATCTTCTCCATGTAGAACACCGCGGAGGGATCGAACATCGTTCCCCGCTCCGACACCGCGAGCACCGCCAGCGCATTGGGCATGCCCTTGCTCATCAGCGTGGTGCCGTCTATCGGGTCGACCGCGACGTCGCATTCCGGTCCCTGCCCGTTGCCGACTTCCTCGCCGTTGAACAGCATCGGCGCGTCGTCCTTTTCTCCCTCACCGATCACCACGACGCCGCGCATCGATACCGAGCCGATCAGTTTGCGCATAGCGTCCACCGCCGCCTGATCACCGCCGTTCTTGTCGCCGCGGCCGACCCAGCGACCGGCGGCCATCGCGGCGGCCTCGGTGACTCGCACCAGTTCCAGGGCGAGGTTGCGGTCCGGCTCCTCCCGTGTCGCGTTCTGCACCGGAGTCGACAATGTGCTCATAAGCCCTCCCTGGAACGCACAGCACGCCAAAAGAACGGCGCAGCGTGGCAATCCTCCCAGACTCTTAATGCGGGAGCGATTGCGCACCGGGCTGCTGCTCACGAGCGGCGATCACCGACTCGATCCGTTCCCGGGCCCCGGCCAGGTGCCGCTCGCAGGCCGCGGCGAGCTGCTCACCGCGCTCCCACAGCGCCAGCGAGTCCTCCAGGCTCAGCCCGCCGGCCTCCAACTTGCGCACGACCTCAGCCAACCCGTCTCGGGCCGCCTCGTAACCCAGCGTGGCTGGATCAACTGTGTCGCTGTTCACCCTGCCATCATCAGGCACCGGTCACCACCGCCCGCAGCGCCCCATCGGACAACCGCACCCGCAGCGGGGTGCCTTCGGGGGCGTCGGCTACCGATCGGACGACAAGCGCTGTGACACCGGTCGCGGCGCCGTCGTTCACCCGCTGAACCACTGCGTAGCCGCGGGCCAGGGTGGCCGCCGGCCCGAGGGTCGCCAAACGTGCCGCAGTGTGCTCAAGACCCTCCTGCTCCGCTCGTAGGCCGCCGAGCAGGGCCCGGTCTGCGCGGGCACGCAGGTCGGTCACAGCACGGTTGCGTTCGGCCAATGGACGCATTGGGTCAGCCAACACCGGGCGACTGCGCAGCGCGTCGAGCAGCCGCCGCTCGCGGTCCACCCAGCTGTGCAGGGCGCGCCGGCACCGGTTGCGCAGCTGGTGCAGCGCAGCGGTCTCCTCCGTGACGTCGGGAACCACGCACTTGCCGGCGTCGGTGGGGGTGGAGCAGCGCTTGTCTGCGACGTGGTCCACCAGCGGGGTGTCGGGCTCATGACCGATCGCGGAGATCACCGGGGTGGTGCATCGAGACACTGCGCGGCACAGCGCTTCGTCGGAGAACGGCAACAGGTCCTCCACGCTGCCGCCGCCGCGGGCCAGCACGATGACGTCCACCGCGGGGTCCGCGTCCAGCACGGTGAGCGCGTCGATGATCTGGCCCACCGCCAGTGGGCCTTGCACCGCAACGTTCTGTACCCGGAACGACACTGCGGGCCAGCGGGCTGTGGCGTTGCTGAGCACGTCGCGTTCGGCCGCGCTGGCTCGCCCAGTGATCAACCCGACGCAGCCGGGTAGCAGCGGCAGCCGGCGCTTGCGACTGGGATCGAAGAGGCCCTCGGCAGCCAGCTGCCGCCGGAGCCGCTCGAGACGGGCCAGCAGCTCACCGATGCCGACGGCGCGGATCTCGTCGACGCGCAGGCTCAGCGTGCCCCGGCCCAGGTGCAACGACGGCTTGCCGTGCACCACGACGCGGCTGCCATCCACCAGCAGTGGCTGCTGTCCGCGCACCAGCGCAACCGGGCAGGTGAGCGTCATCGACACGTCTGCCACCGGGTCCCGCAGCGTGAGGAACGCTGTTCCGGTGCCCGCCTTGGCGCTGATCTGGGTGATCTGGCCCTCGACCCACACTGCACCCAACCGGTCAATCCATGTTGCAATCTTGCGGGCGACGGTGCGCACCGGCCAGGGTGCGTCCGGCGTGGTGGCGGGTTCGGTCACGGTGAGTTCGCCTACTGCGAGCGGACCGTGGAGATCCGGTTGGACAGCATGGTGACGAACGCCGGCCGGTTTTGGTGACCTTGTTCGTACTCCAGCAGTTCGGTGAGCTGGGGTAAGGATAGCCCGCGAAGCCTGGCCCGCAGCTGGGCCAACGACATCTCGTCGTACTCCGGCAGCGCAGACGGCGCCGGACCGTCGTCTCCGGGTTCGGCGGCGGTGGCCGCGGGGCGGGATGTCAACGCAGAGGCGACGTCGGCCTCGTCGACCTCGCCGACCTCGCCGACCGCCGAACCATGCCCGGCGCCAGTACCGGGAGCCACCGCAACACGGTGGTTGGCCTGACTGCGTTCGCTCAAGGTGGCTGCAGTCCCCGCCGCGGCAGCTGCGCCGGGCTCGCCGTCCTCGTCGAACGTCGCCCACGGCGGGGTGTCCTCCACCGGGCGCAGCAGCGAAAACACCTGATCGCCCTTGATGGCGAGCTCGGTGACCCGCTGCTGCACCCGCATCCCGGCCTGCACAGCTCGGCTGGCGGCGGTGACAGGGAGATCGGCGAGCTGATCGGGTAGCTTTCGCGCCTGTTCCAC
>JALZCN010000005.1 GCA_030863045.1 Actinomycetota bacterium
CACGATGACCGCACGGATCAGGCAGTCGGCGCGACCGCAGTCCATCTCTCGCTGGCTGCGGACCTGCTGGCGGCCGGTGCTCAGCACCTCCAAGGCAGAGTCGGCGACCCATTCGGCGTGATGCTGAGCCTCGCCATCCCAGGCGAGCATCACACTCTCATCGGTGGTCAGCGCGACGGCTGCGCAGTTGAGCAACGCCCGCAGGTGCGGCGCGGCGGCAGTCGCCGAGGCAGCTGACAGCCCATCCCGCAGCGGCCGGGAGGCCTGCGCCATGGCGTCCAGCGCGCTGTAGGTCGCGCGATCGGCATCGGTGCCGAATGCTCGCTGAGTGCGCACCCAGTACATCGAGCCGGTGACAAGCCCGGCGACGAGGAGTACGGCGAGGGCCGCCAGCATCGTAGGACCGCCGGATAGGTGCACGCCTCCATAGTCGCGTTCCGGACACGAGGTGACAACGGCGGGTCGTGCTACCGTGCCAGCCCGGGTGCGCTCGATCATCCGAGTTCGACAGCAATAGTGCCCGGCCCGGCCCGGCTCGGTTCGGGCGACCCTACTGCCGAGTTCAGGAGGCTGAGTGCAGGCTCGGTGGGGTTGACAGGGCCTTCGCTGCCTTCGGCCAGTACACGCCCGCGGTGATCCATCGGACCGCCATGTCTGCTGAGTAGCCGGCCTGGACCCACCGAGCGGCAACCACCATGGGGTGGTCGCGGCCGGCATCCACCACGTCGGTGAGCATCGACGCCAGCCGCACCACCTCGGCGTTACGGGTCACGTAGCCGATCAGCCGGCGGCTGCGGGTCGGTGGCACGGGCTCGATCGGGTCTACCGGGAACAGCAGCAGGTCACGCTCCCGGAGCAGGTCGACGGTCTGGTGGTCCGGGGCCGGCTGTTGGGTTGGCACCCCTGAGCAGATCCATTCCACCGGACGGCCAACGCTGCCTCGTCCACGACCGGAGCTCGATCGTCCAGGTCGTCCCCACTGAGCGGCACCACGAGGCGGTGAAGACGTAACCGCTCGGGGCTCTCCCGGCGACTGGCTCCTGCTCGAATGGGGGGCTGGCGGGGCGATCTGTAGGGGCGGACCGAATCACATCGCAAGCGAACCTCGACGGGGCCGAGCGCGCGACCGCAACAGGAGTGAATTGTTCGGCTTCACTCCGATGGCGCCACCTGGTGCAGTCCTGCCAGGTCTGGCACCGTTCTGGCGCAGTCACCGGATCAGCCGGGACAGCCTGCGATCGGCCAGTGGCTTACCGCCGGTCTGGCAGGTCGGGCAGTACTGGAAGGCCCGGTCGGCGAAGGACACTTCACGAACGGTGTCCCCGCATACCGGGCAGGGCAGACCGGCGCGGGCGTGCACGGCCAGACCGGCCCGCTTCTCGCCCTTGAGCCGGGCCGCATTCTGGCCGACGGAGCGGGCTACCGCGTCGTGCAACACCTGTTGCAGGGCCTCATGCAGACGGTCCAGCGCGTCGTCGGACAACCGCCCCGCGGTGGAGTAAGGCGACAACCGGGCTGCGTGCAACACCTCATCGGAGTAAGCGTTGCCCACTCCCGCGATTACCGTCTGGTCGGTCAGCGCCGTCTTGAGTCGCTCGGTGCGCCCGCGTAGCACCTCGGCGAGCCGGTCCCGGGACAGCGCCAGGGCATCCGGACCGAGGCGGCTGATGCCCGGTAATGCAGCCACCCCGGCGGAGTCGGCCACCAGGTACACCGCCAACCGCTTCTGGGTGCCCGCCTCGGTGAGATCGAAACCGGCACCCCCGCTGAGATGCACCCGCAGTGCGATCGGTCCCTTACCCGGCCGAGGCGCGGTCGGGGACAGCGTGTCGGACCATCGAAGCCAGCCGGCCCGTGCCAGGTGAATGACCAACGCCGGCCCATCGGTGTGCAGCGCGAGGAACTTGCCATGCCGACCGGCCCCGGTCACCGAGCACCCATGCAGTGCGCTCGGAGGCGGCTGCACAGTCTTGAGCACCGTAAGGGAGGCGACATCGACGCGCTGCACGGTCGCACCAACGGCATTCTGGCGCAGGTGATGCGCCAGCGCCTCGACTTCTGGCAGCTCCGGCATGCCTTCTAGTGTGCGGTAATCCCGATCGAATGCACGACGGCGCAGTCACGATTCGCGAAGCGGCGAGCTGGACGTGTCACGTGCAAGCGGCCCTTCGCCGTCGTCGGGAATGCCCCGGTCTTGTAGCTGGTCGATGACCTCGAACGTCTCCTCCCTGGCCGACAGCACCCCGCGTACAGAGCCTTCCCAGAGCTCGCCTTCGGTCTCCACCGGCTGATCGGTGTACGCCGTGATCGTCCAGGGCCGTTGCAGTGCCCACCCCATCGCTACGATCAACAGGAACAGCAGGAACAGCAGCACCAACCAAGCCGGTATGACCAGACCTGCTGGAGTAAAGATCACCAACGCGAGCGTCAGCGCGATCACCACACCTAGCATGGCGATACCGGACACATAACCGGCGGCCAGGTCGTGCTCGAACTGCTCCGACATTCCCGAGCCGGTCCAGTTGATCCGGCTCCGGACCGTCCAGGTG
>JALZCN010000006.1 GCA_030863045.1 Actinomycetota bacterium
GGGGAACGGCTTCGCGCGGCGTCGGCTGGCGAGGCTCGCTGCCGAGCTGCCCGGCCTTGACTGGCTCGCCGCTGAGAGCTGTACTTCACCCGCGCTGTCTCCGGACGGCAGCACGCTGGCCGTGGTCTCCGACCGCGACGGCAGGCCCCGGGTCTGGCTGCGCCCGCTGACGCCGCTCGGCCCGCCGGTGCAGCTGGACACCGGCGAGGACTACGTACGGGTCGTCAGCTGGTCACCCGACGGCGACTGGCTGTGCCTGACAACGGCTCCCGGCGGTGGCGAGCACACCGTGGTCCGCGCGCTGCACCCAGATGGCTCCGATGCCCGGGTCGTCGCCGGAACTCCGGCCGGGATGGCGACGATTGGTTGCTGGCAGCCCGGTGGGCACGTGGTGAGTGCTGTGGAGAGCGACGCCACAGACCCGGGCGTGCTCAACGCGTACGCGTTGGATGTGTGCTCCGGTCGCCGCCGACAGCTGGCCAGCGGCCCGGCGGTGGCGGTGTGCGCCTTCAGCCACGACGGGCGCTACGCCGTGGTACGCATTGGCGCCCGCGGCGCGCGTCGCTTGCTGTTGGTCGACACCCGGACCGGCACCAGCGCCGAGCTGCTCAGCGCCGAGGCGACCGTCGCAGACGCGCGCTTCGCCCCTGACGATCGCATGATCTATCTGCATACCGACGCCGATCGCGAGTTCGCCGCACTCTTGGCGTTGCCCAGGGTCGCCGCCGGCTATCCAGAGTCCGCCGAACTCATCGCCGCCCGCGAGGGGGCCGAGCTGGAGAAATTCGCGCTCGAGCCGACTGGTCGAGCGGTCGTCACGGTGTGGAACATCGAGGGACACAGCGAGCTGGAGCTCATCGACTTGGCTGAAGGGCAACGGCTTGCGCTGCCGGCGCCACCGGCAGAGGTGGTGACGAGCTGCGCATACGCCCAAGACGGTAGGTCACTGGTGCTCGCCGTGGAATCCAGCGCCGAGCCGCCGCATGTCCTGCGCTACCCGCTGCCGCCGGTGCAACCGGTGCGGTTAGCTCCCGAACCGCCACCGCCTTGGTCGTCCGACGCGCCAGCTCGGCCAGAGTTGCACCGGTGGCGGGCCCGGGACGGCCTTGAGCTGAGCGGGTGGCTCCACCGGCCGACCGGTGCACTTGGCGCGCTGCCCACCTTGGTCTGGTTGCACGGCGGCCCTGAAGCCCAGGAGCGTCCCACGTTCAACCCGCTCTACCAGGCGTTGCTGCGCTACGGCATCGCGGTGTTCGCGCCGAACGTGCGTGGCTCGTCGGGCTTCGGACGCAGCTTCGTGGACGCCGATGTCCGCCACCGCCGGGTTGCCGCCATCAACGACGTAGCCGACGTGGTTCGTTACCTGGTGGACGCTGGGCTTGCCGACCCCGCCGCGATGGCCTGCGCCGGCCGTTCCTACGGCGGCTACCTGACCGTGACCGCAATGGTGCACTATCCCGCGCTGTTCCGGGTCGGCGTCAACGTCTGTGGCATCGTCGACTTCGAGACGTTCTTCACCCACACCGAGCCGTGGATCGCGGCCGCGGCGGTGAGCAGGTACGGCGATCCGGAGCGGGACGCGGCGCTGCTGCGTGAGCTGTCGCCGATCCACCGGATCGGGCAGCTGAGCGCCCCGCTGCTGGTGGTCCACGGCCGCCAGGACACCAACGTGCCCACGCTGCAGGCCGAGCAGCTCGTCGCAGCGCTGCAGGACCGCGGCGCGTCACCCGGCTATCTGGTGCTGCCCGACGAGGGGCACGAGATTCTGGGCACCACCAGCCGCGCGGTGTTCGTGCGAGAGGTCGTGCACTGGCTGGTCAGGCACCTGCTCGACGTCGATGAACGCAGTGCCTGAGCCCCGATGCAGCCAGTGCGGACTCGCTGGCGGGCACCGCACCGACGCCGACTCGCCGACCGTGTGCGACGGGGTTAGCCTGGAGCTACCTACTCCCGAGGAGCGGTGATGGCCTCGATTCTCAGCAAGATCCGACGTTTCCTGAGCAGTCCCCAGGGACGGCGAATGATCGATCATGGACGGCGGTACGCGAGTGACCCGCGGAATCGTTCGAAGTTGAGCAGGCTGCTGTCTCGTCGTCGCAGGTTCTGACTCTGCGCACGGTGAACTCGACGGGACCGACATGTATACGCCTGGTCACGTCGGTGGTGTCGAGTTCACGGAGCAATTGGGAACAGCCTCGTCGGGCTGAGCGTGACTTCCCATGTGGGGTCTCGAACTCGCCGTTACGAGTGCGCGGAGCCTGCTCCAGCAGCCAAGATCTGGCGGGGTGGTTTCCGGTAGGTGGCCGTGGTCGCGGTCACCGCGCGCGGGGAGA
>JALZCN010000033.1 GCA_030863045.1 Actinomycetota bacterium
CACGGAAGGTCCCACGATGAACGCGACAACCAGCGGTCTGCTCACCGGCCTCATCCTCGGCCTGGCTGGTGCGATCGGCGGCTTCACCGGCTTTCTGCTCACCGTGGTGCTCGGTGCGATCGGGTTGCTAGTCGGCCGGGTCCTCGACGGGGAACTCGATCTCGGCCAGGTCCTCAGCGGCAAGGGCCGGGACCGATGACGGCGGCGACCACGACGACCGCGGCCCACCCGCAACGCGCCACTGCCCGCGCGGCTGGCCCGCGCGCCGCGGTCAATCCCGACGAGCGGGGCCGGCTGAAGATCGACCCATCGGTGCTGCGCAAGATCGCCGAGCACATCGTCGACCAGGCACCAGGCACCGTGCCCGTCCCGCGCACCGTGGCCGGAGTCGGCTTGGGCAACACCGGGGCCACCGCGAAGGTCATTGTCACCGCGCAACGAGTTGACCTGCGCATGGAGCTGGCGCTGCGCTACCCGGCACCGGTGCGCTCCGTAATGGACGAGCTGTGCCGCAGGATCAGCGACGAAGTACGGCGGATTACCGGATACCAAGTCCGCTCGATCGCTGTGACTGTCAGCGCCTTGCTGCCCGAACCGAGCACCTCCCGCGTGCGCTAACCGTCTTCGGTGTACCGGAGGGCATCCATGAGAATCCTGTTGCGCGTGTTGTCCCCGCTGCTCGGCCTGGCCGTGGCTGCGCTCGGCGTTATGGTTGCACTCGAGGTCATCTGGGCCTGGGTGCGCCCCGCCGAGGTTCCCTTGGCGGTGCCCTGGCCGGCATGGCAGGTGACCCTGCAGAGTTGGACCTGGACCTCCATACCGGTCCGTGCCATCGCCGCCGCACTGATCATGGCTGGCCTGTTGCTCGTTTTTGTGGCCCTGCGATCTGGTCGGCGCGAGGTGCGGTTGATCAACCCGGCACCCGGCATCACCGTCGTCACCTCTCCGCGGTCGCTGGCCCGGCTGGTCGGCCACCAGGTCCGCGCACTTGACCACGTCGCGTCGGCGTCAGTCACCGCTAGCCCCCGGAAGGTTTCCGTGCGGGCCGTCAGTGGGAACACCGCTGACGTTGCCGAACCCAGCATTACCCACGTTGTGCATACCCTGCTGTCCGAGCTACCGCTCGCGCATACTCCGCGAGTATCCGTAGTTGTCAGCCAGACGAGAAAGCCGTTATGACCGCCGACGCACTTTTCTCCGCGAAGGCGGCGATATGACCGCGGTCGACAAAGCCGCGACCCGCGCGGCCGGCGCCCAGCGCGCCCTGGTTGGGCTGATCGGACTGCTGAGCCTGGCCACCGGCACCGCCGCCCTCATCGTCGGCTCCGGCCTGCTCGGTACCAACCGCGCCGCTCGACCGATACTCGACCCCATAGCCGTGGACACCGTGGGAACCCACCAGACCCTGGCCCGCAGTATCGCGATCGCGGCCGGCGTGGTCCTGCTCGTCCTCGGGTTGCTCTGGGCCGCGCGCGCCCTCAAGCCCGAACGCCGCCCTAACCTCATCCTGGATTTTGGCCCGGAGCGCCGCCTCGAGATCAGCGCGTCAGCGATCGCTGACGCGCTGCGCGCCGATGTGGAGGCCATTGACGGCGTCAGCCGCGCCCGCGCGCGAATGACGGGCAAGAGCACCGCCCCGATCTTGCGGCTGAACCTATGGCTGGAGGACGGAGCCGACGTCCGCGACATATACCAGGACCTCGATACCCGGGTCCTCACCCGCGCCCGCGACAGCTTCGGCGTGAGATCCCTGCCCACCGCGATCCGTATGGAACTCGACACCGCCGCTCCCGCCCGGGTCAGATGACCGGCGCCAGGACTGACCGTCTCCTGGACCTGGACCAGCCGCTACCCGAGCTCTCCCGCTCGTAGGGTCCACACGCTGCTCAGGAACTGCGCCGCGGAGATCTCCAGGGCCGAGCTCCCAGCCTCCCGCACCGGAGTGCTGCTCGACGGAAGGTCAGGACAGCACGATTGCGGCGGCGAGCAGGGTTGCGGCCAGTGCCAGGGTGATCCGGAGCGGCCGCTCGTGACGCTGCCACTGGCGGTCCCACCACGCCGGATCCCGACCGTGGTGGCGGCCCAGCGCCATAGCCGCTCGTCCCAGGCCGAAGCCCAGCCCGGCCACCACGGCCGCCCCCCAGGTGGCCACCAAGAGCACCATGAGCAACGGCAGGTAGGGCAGGTTGCTCGGCATATGGGTGCGCACCCCGCAGCCCATCTCGAAGCCGAACTGCAACGCTCCCGCGTCGCCGCCGTCGGCGACCACTGTCGAAGGCACCTGCGCCCGGCGATGCGGCAGTGCGATGTGGTGCAGCCCGCATTCGCCGGCGAGCACGAACAGCGCCACCGCGAAGATCAGAACTGTCGGCACGCCCGGCGGTACCACCGGCCGCAGCAGGCTGCCCACGGCCACCGCCAGCATGCCGATGGTGACTGCCCCGGCAAGCAGGCCGACGGTGAAGTAGGCCCGTGATGACTTCCGCCAGACCGGCGAGCTCAGCAAGTACGCCGAGTTGGCGCTTCATGCTGAGCCGGACAGCGCGTAGCCCGCGGTCAGCCCGAGCAGCAACCAGGCCAGCAGCCAGCCTCCGGGCCCCACCGCAGCGACAGCCACCAGCACGGCCAGCACGCCGGTCGCCAGCACGGGACCGAATACGGCGCGCCGCACGCGTTGGGTCATCGTTAGAGCAGTTGCGACGAACGCGAAGGCTTCGTTGGTTGCTGGGTTAGCACTGCGTTGCAGATCACCTGCTCCAGGTTCGGCGCTCCGTCGTAATGGACGTCGCCGTCAGCGCAGCGGTAGACGGCATTATCCGCTGTCCAAAGCCAGGCGTCGCGCGCTTCGCCGCCGGCGCGGCAGATCGTTCTCGGTTGGTAGCAGGTGAGCTCGTCGTCCCAGTCCCCGAAGCAGCCATCCTTGAACCACTTGTCGCGGCCACAGTACGACGGTGAGTACGGAGCGCCGTAGCAGATGACTCCGCCCGGGCCGTCGTTGTAACGACCGCAGTCGGGGTGCTCGCTGCCTTGCTCGGCCTTGGCCGGACGAGCCAACGGGATCCATCCCAGCACGGTAAGGCCCAGGGTCGTGGCCGCCGTGCCCACGATGCGTAGGAAACCTCGCCGGCGTACCGCAGGCGCTCGGCCGCTGAACTGCACCGCGCGTGGCGGTGCGTCGGGACCGGGCGCCTCGATCAGTGGGATGTCGGCTGCGTTCACGAGGCTCCTTGCCGGTCAATCGCGCGGCCTGGCTGGGGGGTGTTCATCAGGTCCGCTACTTGGGCGTCCAGGCGGTCGGTGGACACTACCGGCTGCCCAGCCAACACCGCGCCGCTGGCGTCGATGTGCAGCAAAGCCGGCGCCCACGGCAGGTCGAGCTCCGCGACGAGCCCCGGGTCCACCCGGGACCGGATGCCCGCCGTATCCGACCACCGAGCACGCGGGGACAGCACCTCGAACCGGGTGTCCGGGTATTGGCCGGCCAGCCGGATGAACGGCTCGTGCACCGCGTCACAGAACCCGCATCCCGGGTCGAGAACCAGCAACACCAGGGGCGAATCGCCGGCCAGCTCCGCAACCCGCCGACCCGTGGCTGCTCGCCACGGTGGCGCGCTCAGCTGGGCGACCTCGGCCTGCAACTCCCGCAACTGCCGCAGCATTCCGGCCATCGCCAACGCCAGCACCGCCAGGCAGCCCCAGCCCAGCACCACCGCCGCGGTGAGCACGCTCACGCTGCTCGCCCGTCGACTGCTGCCGGAAGGGTGTACAGAAGTACGGCCAGCACCAGCGCGCAAGCCATCAGCAGGATCGCGGCCCCTCCGCCGGGCAGCGCGGCCGCCGGATGCAGGGCCGTCGCCGCTAGTGTGGCGATCGCCAACACGACGGCCCGGGCGATCCCACCGGGACCGACCTGAGTGTCCATCTGGTTGCAGCCGCAGTCCGACTGATCCCCCCGGTAGCGCCGCCACGACAGGTGAGCGGCGAAGGCGAGATACATCACCGCCTGCGCGGCCAGCGCCCAGCGCAGCTCGGCAGTGCCGAAGACCACCGCGGCGACCGACGGCACCCCGATCAGCAACTCGACAACCGCGATGGCCCGAGCCGTCACCACGCCGGTACCGGCTGCCCGAGCCAGCGCCCTGGGTGCCCGCAAATGCTCCAGCCCCGCTTCAACCAGCAGGAATGCGCCCGCGAGCACGGGCACTCCCAGCAGGATCATGCAGGCTCCCAGGTCACGCTCAAGTCGTCCAGCAAGGCTAACGCAACGTTTTGGTCCGGGGTGTCAGCCGGTCCCGGAAGCAGTCGAGTGATCGCCGTGGGAGTCGCCAAGATCAATGCGTCCGGCCGGGACCGACCCTGCGCGCCGACTCCCAGCGGTTGGCGCCACAGCTCCCCGTAGCGGGTCAGATGGCCTCGGAAGTCGGGGACCGCAACCTGGCTGCCGCCCGGGCGTTCGATCGTCAGATACCCGATCCCCGGAACCTGCTTGGCCACCCGGATCGGTTCCAGCTGGGCTTGACCGGCGCTGCGCGGCTGCACCAGCATCCCCAGCGGGGTATCGGTCAGCCGGAACGCATCGAAGATCATCGAGATCCGGCTTGCGGGCCCGGTGGCCCGAGTGTGCAGCTCGAACCACGTCCCGCGCCAGGCGGCCCGGTAGTCGGAGGGATCGTGCCGACTGTGCCCGTTTCTGCTAGGCCCGTTTCTGTTGGGCCCGTTTCTGATGCCCACGACCAGCTCACCACCGCGGTAGGGCTGGCGAATCAACTCATCGGGGATCGTGGTGTAGGTGCTGTGCCAATCAAAGGCACCCATCTCGGCGACGGTGAACGAACGGCGAATACCCCGCACCACAGCGATGAAGCCACACGACCATGGCCGGGATACGTCCAGCGTCGTGCCACGCAGGATCACCTGGGATCCGTCCGGCGTGACGAAGGAGGCACCGCCCCGCCACGGCCAGTCGTACCTCCCGCGTTCCAGCGACGTGACCATGCACAACTCCCGAGCAGGTTCAGCGGCCTCAGCGATGACGGCGCGTGCCATCTCGAAGACTGCAGGTGATGGTCGCAGCACTCGCCCACGAGGCGCGGTCGGGGGTGTGTTCACGAGCGCAATCGAACTGGCAGTGCCGGTAACAACGGAGTATCTACTTGCTATGGGTTACTGGGGGTGCCCTGGGGGACGACGCTCCAGCTGCACCGGGTATCACGTGCGAGAGCTGGGGACTTCGGGGCCGAAAGATGATCTTTTACACCACGTTCGTCAGGCTGATTCGGCGGCAGCAAGAGGGGATGGAACGGCGAATCGGTTGCCAAGCTCGAGTTGAAGGCAACACGATTCTCCTGCCCATCGGGACGGAAGTGCAGGTCGGAGATCGTGTAGAGTATCGCCTTCTCGACGATGAGCCGCGGACGATGGCAGTGATCGACGTCGTTCATTCCTACATCCCAGGCGCAGACGCTGTCGACGATCACATCGAGGTGACCTGCGTGCCAAGCAGGCGCAAGGCTCTCTCCGAGGATCTGGCGCCGACCCTGCATCCTTCTATTTCCGTCGCCCGTTCACTAGTAGCCGATGGCCGGCTGTCCGAGGCGGTCTTCGAGGCGCTGCGATTAGTAGAGGAACGGGTCCGGTCACTGACGTCGAGCGACGACTCCGGACGCGCGCTGATGGAATCGGTGTTCGGCGCTCGGCCGCCGCAACTTGACGTCACCACAGCGACGGGTCAAGCGGCTGAGGACGAGCGCGAAGGATTCCGGCTCTTGTTCACAGGTGTCATGCTCGCGCTGCAGAATCCGAACGGTGCCGGTAAGGCTGTGGTTGCTGCAGTGGACGAGACGTTGGAGTGCCTGGCGGTGGCCAGTATGCTGATGCGTCGTCTGGATCGCGCCGAGGGCAGGTTGGCTGATTTCGCTACTCGCCGCTGGCGTTGATCAATTCCTGGTAGAAATCCTCGAGCGACGCACTGCGTGGGGTCAACTCCTGGATCGGTATGTAATGTGCCGCGGCGGCCGATGCGATCCGCCATGCCTCCATACCCATGACCGAAAGCCCACCGCCTTCGGCGCGTACCGTTGCACCCATGCTGACCAGCACGCGGGTCAGCCCGCCGCGGCGTGGGGAGCGCACGAACACGTCGTTGCGGAGACAATTCGTCAGCGTCCACGGGGACGCCTCCGTGACCAACTCCCCGCGGTGGATGATGAGCAGCTGGTCGGCGGTCAACGCGAGGTCACTCATATCGTGGCTGGATACGAGGACCGTCCGGCCCGCAGCGGCAAGCGACCGCATCAGATCGCGGATCCACTCGATGCCGTCGGAGTCCAACCCATGCATGGGTTCGTCGAACAACAGGACGTCAGGGTCGCCGATCAGCGCACCGGCGACCCCGAGTCGCTGCTGCATGTCGAGGGGCAAGCCACCAATCCGCTCCTCAGCCATCGCCGAAAGTCCTACTTCCTCGAGTACCTCGTTCGCCCGGCGCTGGTCGATTCCATTGCTGTATGCGAGGAAACGCAGGTGGTTCACTGCGCTGCATTCACCAAGCATTGTGCTCGTGTCGAGCAGCGCGCCCACGGTGTGCGCCGGTCGGTCGATGGTGGTGTAGTGCTGCCCGTTCACCAGCGCGGTGCCAGACGTCGGGGCGTCGAGGCCGAGGATGATCCGCATGGTGGTTGACTTTCCCGAGCCCTTTGGGCCGAGAAACCCGGTCACCACACCCGGCCGTGCGGTGAACGACAGCCGGTTCAATGCCCGCTTGCCGCGGTAGTCTTTGATCAGCTCGCGTACCTCGATCATGCCGGCAATGTTGCCGCGTTCAGGACATGTACACATCGGAGCACAGTCCGGAATGCGGGGTAAGACCCAGGTCCGAAGTATCGATCAGGCGATTGCGGCTACCGTGGTCCTGTGACCGAATCCGGTGGCGTCGATTCCGGCGCGTGGCCGCCGTGGCTTCGGCAGAGCCCATGGCGGCTCGTGGCGATCGACCTGCTGACAGTAGCGGCGATCACCCTGCTCACCGGCTACGCGACCCTCAACACCGCGCTGGAGGTTTCCAGCGGGATGGCCGTCGTGGTGTGGCTCATGGCACTCGCGGTCAGCGTTCCGCTCGCGGTCCGCAGGAGCAGACCCATCCCGGTGCTCGTCGTCGTTCTCGTGTTGGCGATCGTCGCCATATTGCTGGGAATGGCGGTGGGGACAACGGTGCTCGCTGTTGCGGTTGCGCTCTACCCGGTCGCGTTGTCGGTGGGACCGCGGCGCTCAGTCGTCGCGCTCGGCGCCGCGCTGCTGGGCGTCACACTGCCGGCCGTGCTGGTCGCAACCGTGCTGGATCCCGACTTCCTTGTTATTACACCGAATCCGCAGTATACCGACCTGCTGTCGTCGCTGATCTCCTCGTGGCTGGCCATTGGCGCAGGCTGGACG
>JALZCN010000034.1 GCA_030863045.1 Actinomycetota bacterium
CCCCAAAGGACACCTTACGCACGGTGAACGTTTCTCGGACTCCGCCGCCCTGGCGGCGGATGACCGCACCTTGGAACACCTGCACCCGCTGGCGCGAGCCTTCGATGACGCGGACGTGCACCTTGAGTGTGTCACCGGGTCGGAAGTCCGGGATGTCGGACCGCAGAGACTTCGCGTCCAGGGCGTCCAGGGTGTTCATCGCGGTTCCGTCCTCGTCTTCGTGTGCTTGGCACGGTCTTGGGCGCCCCAGTTGGGCGCGAACAGCGTGCTGGCGCAGCAGCGGTCTTCCGCCCTGGACGTGGTTCCCGCCCGCTGTGGTAACCGGCTCAGTGTGCCAGACGGTGCCGCCCGGAACGAAACCGGGCAGTTGATATTCGAGGCTGCTCTGTCCAGCTATCCGGGTGGAGTGACACAACCTTCGATCACGGCGCGGTCCGCGCTGTCCAATGCTCCGGGCGGCAGCGCGGCCAGCAGGTCGGGACGCCGCACCGCGGTGCGCTCCACCGCACGGTCGCGCCGCCAGCGGGCGATCGCGGCATGGTTTCCTGAGCGAAGCACCGCGGGGACCTCTCTGCCTCGCCACACTTCGGGGCGGGTGTAGCAGGGACCTTCGAGGAGACCGTCGGAGAAAGAGTCCTGCGACGCCGACGCGGGGTTGCCCAGCACGCCAGGTAGCAGCCGAGCAATCGCCTCGACCATCACCAAGGCAGCGACCTCACCTCCAACGAGTACGTAGTCGCCTATCGAGATCTCGTCGACAACCCCCCGATCGGCCGCGTCGTCGATCACTCGCTGGTCGATGCCCTCATAGCGTCCGCAGGCGAACACCAGGCGGGGTTGCGCAGCCAGCTCGGTGGCCAGTTGCTGGGTGAACGGCCGTCCGGCGGGGGTGGGCACCACCAATCGTGGCGGCGGCTCTCCGGCGAGTACCTCGTCCAGTGCGTCGCCCCAGACGTCCGGGCGCATCACCATGCCCGGCCCGCCTCCGTAGGGCGCGTCGTCCACCGACCGGTGCACATCGTGAGCCCAGTCCCGCAGGTCATGGACCGTGAAGGCGATCAGGTTCCGCTGGATGGCCCGGCCGAGCAGCGCCTCCCTGGCCGGGGTCAGGTACTCAGGAAAGATTGTCACTACCTGGATCAGCACAACGCAACGCCCTTACTCAGCCGATCAGACTAGTCGAGCAGGCCGGCGGGTGGGTCAAGCTTTACCAGGCCACCGGCGAGGTCCACCTCAGGCACGATGGCCCGCACGAACGGCACCAGCGCTTCACCCCGGTCGGTCGTCAACACCAGCAGGTCACCGGCCGGGGCGTGCACCACGTCGCGCACCGTGCCCAACGGCGCGCCATCGGGCCCCACGGCGGTCAGACCCTCGAGCTGATGGTCGTAGAATTCGTCCGGATCGTCCAGGTCGGGCAGCTCGGTGGCGTCGACGGTCAACACAAGGCCGCACAGTTCCGCCGCCGCCGCTCGATCGGCTACCCCAGCGAAGCGCACGAGTAGAGATTTCCGATGCGGACGGACGGTCTCCACCATGAGGGTGCGGCCGGCGCCACTATGGAGCTGAGCGCCGATCGCGAACCGCTGCTCGGGGGAGTCGGTGCGGACCTGGACGGTGACCTCTCCCCGGAGGCCGTGCGGCCTGCCGATCCGGCCAACCACCCGCTGCGTGTCGTCATCCGGCTGCACGGACGCCCTCGCCAGCGCGGTCTCAGCGGTCGGTGTCGACTACGTCGACGCGAACCCCACGCCCGCCAATACCACCCATCACCGTGCGTAGCGCCGTGGCGGTGCGCCCGCCCCGGCCGATGACCTTCCCGAGATCATCGGGGTGAACGTGCACCTCCAGGGTGCGCCCCCGGCGCGTGGTGACCAGTTGAACGCGCACGTCGTCCGGATTGTCGACGATGCCCCGCACGAGGTGCTCGAGCGCGTCCGCCAGCATGCTCACACCTGGCCGTCCGCGACCGTCGCAGTGTCCTCCCGGTCGTCGGCTCCGGCGGACGCCGCCTCCGGGGCGGTGCCGAGTGCCTTGGCTTTCTTCCGCGGCGTGGTGGCCTCAGTGGTCGGCACCTCACCGGCCTGCGCCAGCGCCCGGTTGAACAGTTCGGCCTTGTCCGGCTTCGGGTCGACGCGCTTCAGGGTGCCCTCCGCGCCCGACTGGCCGTTGAAGCGTTGCCAGTCTCCCGTGATCTGGAGGATGTGCTGAACCGGCTCGGTGGGTTGGGCTCCGACACCGAGCCAGTACTGCACCCGTTCGGAGTCGACCTCGATGAGGCTCGGCTCCTGCTTGGGGTGGTACTTGCCGATCGTCTCGATGGCCTTGCCGTTGCGGCGGGTGCGGGCGTCGGCGACAACGATCCGGTAGTGCGGCTGGCGAATCTTGCCAAGCCTCATGAGCTTTATCTTGACAGCCACGGGTCGAGCTACTCCTGTCACGCGCGAGTGTTCACGGCGAGCGCGTCCGGCCCATGGTGGGACACGGGCCGGTAACGCTCAGGGTCAGTTGTCACAGCAGGTCAGTGGTCGCAGGGCGACGGGAGGGCCCGCCGCGGCAGCAGTCGCCCCATTGTGCCAGAACCATCCCAGGCGTCCGTATCGCCCGTCACAACCTGGCACCCGGCGGCCGGCACAGTGGAGCAGCAGAGCCGGATACGCCGACCGGGTCACGCTGGCATGGCACCTTGAGTGATCAGCAGCAGCCCTACTGCGGGCAAGAAGTTGTTGGCCTGATGAGCGACGATACTGGTCAGCAGGTTGCCGGTGAGCAGCCGGGCCAGCGCGATCGGCAACGAGACCACCACCAGCAAGGGGGTTCGCAGCAGCTCGAAGTGCGCGATGGAGAATATCACCGTGGTCAGCCAGAAGATCACCCATCGGTTCCACTGCCGGTACTCCATTGCCCGCCATAGCACTCCGCGATAGAGCAACTCCTCGCACACCGGTGCGATCAGCCACACCGCGAAGAACAGCAAGAGCGCCAACTCGAGAGGTAACCGTTGACCGTCGAACACCTCCCCCACCGCTGAGTTCGCCTCGCTCTTGCCGACCCAGCGTGCCCACACCGCCGCGGCCGGCAGAGTGATGACCAAACCGACAATGCCCATCGCCAACCCAATGCCGACGTCGGACAGTCGCCACCGCAGCGACAGCTGGTTGCGCAGTCGTTCCGGCAGGCTCCCCCGGCCGAGGAGCGCGGCACCAACCGTGGCGACCACGCCGGCCGCCACAGTGGGTACCACGAGCGCGGCAACCAACGCCGGGCCAGGCAGCCGCATACCCGCATCCTGATCCGGGGATGCCAGCACCGAGGGCAGCAGGATCAGCACCGAGGCCGCCAGGAAGGTCGCTTCTGCGACCATGAAGCAGGCGAACATCAGCCACCCACGGCGGGTGTCTCGCAGCAAAGTGCTCACAGCGCCCGACCGCGCAGCAGCAACAACGTCGGGTCCCGCAGCGTGTCCGGGTCCAGCCGCGGATCGGTGCGGGTAACTAGGAGATCTGCCGGCGCTCCGGGCACCAAGCCGGGCACGCGCAGCCAGTCACGGGCCGCCCAGCTCGCCGCCGCCAGCGCCTGGGAGCCGGTGAGCCCCGCGGCGCACAGTGCCCCGATCTCGTCCACCAGGCGGCCGTGCCGGATACCACCGCCGGCATCGCTACCGGCGTACACCGGAATCCCCGCTTCAACAGCGGCACTGACGGCGCCGGCGGCATTGGCATGCAGCGCACGCATATGGGCTGCATAGCGCGGGTACTTGCCGGCACGGTCGGCGATCGCCGGAAAGGTCTCGATGTTGATCAGTGTGGGAACCAGGGCGGTTCCGCGAGCGGCCATCTCATTGATGGTGTCGGCGGACAGCCCAGGACCGTGCTCGATGCAGTCGATCCCGGCGGCGATCAGGCCAGGCAGCGCGTCGACGCCGAAGACGTGCGCGGTGACCCTGGCCCCGGCGGCGTGCGCGGCGGCGATCGCCTTGACCAGCACTTCATCGGGCCACAACGGGGCGAGATCCCCCGTCGACCGATCGATCCAGTCACCGACCAGCTTGACCCAGCCGTCCCCATCCGCCGCCTGTTCCTGAACTGCCTGCGGAAGGAGCGTGGGTTCGTCCAGCTCCACCCCGATGGTCGGGATGTACCGCTTGGGGCGGGCCAGGTGACGGCCTGCGCGGATGATCCGCGGCAGGTCGTCGCGAGCCTGCAGTGGTCGCGTGTCGATCGGGACCCCGCAGTCCCGGATCAGCAGGGTACCGGCGTCCCGATCGGTGGCGGCCTGCTCGGCGGCCTCAGCCAGGCTTGCGGGCCCCCCGGCGCCGATACCGACATGGCAGTGCGCGTCGACGAGTCCGGGCAACACGTAACCGCCGTCGCACACCGTGGTCGCACCGGGCACCGGTTCGGCGCAGATCACTCCGTCGGCCACCCACAGCTCGCCTGGTTCCCCCGCGGGCAGCAGTACTCCACGCAGGTGCAGTACCTGGGCGCCCCGCTTCGCAGGACGCCCAGCAGAAATCACCGTCATTTCTTGGGGAACTGCAACTTCGACGGGTCGAAACCGGGCGGCAGTTGGTCCAGACCCGACAGGCGGGTGAGATCGGGCAGCCCGGGCATGCCCTCCGGCAGCGCCGCCGGCAGTCCGGCACGCGTCCTCGGCGGCGTCGGCCCTCGTCCCTTGCCTTTCTTGGCCTTGCGGCCCTTGCGGCTTCGACGTCCGGGCCCGGTACCCGGGAAGCCGAACCGCCCTGCCATCTGCTGCATCATCTTGCGAGCCTCGAAGAAGCGCTCAACCAGCTGGTTCACGTCACTGACGGTCACCCCGGAGCCACGGGCGATGCGCTGCCGCCGGGAGGCATTGATGATCTTCGGATCGGCTCGCTCGGCGGGGGTCATGCCGCAGATGATGGCCTGCAGCCGGTCCAGCTGCTTGTCATCGACTTGGGCCAGTTGCTCTTTCATCCCCGCAGCGCCGGGCAGCATACCGAGCAGGTTGGCAATCGGCCCCATCTTGCGGATCGCCTGCATCTGCTCGAGGAAGTCCTCCAGGGTCAGATCCCCACTGCCGATCTTGGCGGCGGCCTGCTCGGCCTGCTCGGCGTCGAAGGCCTGCTCGGCGTGCTCGATCAGGGTCAGCAGATCCCCCATGCCCAGGATCCGGCTGGCCATCCGGTCAGGGTGGAAGACATCGAAGTCCGCCAGCTTTTCGCCGTTGGAGGCGAACAGGATTGGGGCGCCGGTGACCTGCCGCACCGACAGCGCTGCACCGCCGCGGGCGTCACCGTCAAGCTTGGTGAGCACGACACCGGTGAAACCGACGCCGTCGCGGAACGCCTCGGACGTGGACACCGCGTCCTGGCCGATCATGGCATCGATGACGAACAGGATCTCGGTGGGCTGTACAGCGTCCCGGATGTCGATGGCCTGGCGCATCATCTCGGCATCGATACCGAGCCGTCCTGCGGTGTCCACCACGACGATGTCGTGCTGGCGGGCGCGCGCCTCGGCCACTCCGCGGCGCGCGACATCAACCGGGTCGCCGACACCGTTGCCAGGTTCTGGCGCATACACCTGCACCCCGGCCTGCGCGCCGACGATCTGGAGCTGGTTTACCGCGTTAGGCCGCTGCAGGTCTGCGGCGACGAGCAACGGGGTGTGGCCTTGGTTGCCCAGCCAACGAGCCAGCTTGCCGGCCAGCGTCGTCTTACCGGAGCCCTGCAGGCCGGCCAACATGATCACAGTCGGGGGTGTCTTGGCCAGCTCGAGACGCCGGGTCTCCCCGCCGAGGATGTTGATGAGCTCCTCATTGACGATCTTGACGACCTGCTGGGCAGGATTCAGTGCACCGGAGACCTCAGCGCCCTTGGCGCGCTCCTTGATCTGGCCGATGAACTGGCGGACCACCGGCAGCGCAACGTCGGCCTCAAGCAGTGCGATACGGATCTCTCGGGCGGTGGCATCGATGTCGGCATCAGAGAGCCGACCCTTGCCACGCAGGCCCGACAGCGCTGCCGTGAGCCGGTCGGAGAGGGTGTCGAACACGCCGGTCGCGCTCCCTTAGGGTCCGGCGGGGTGATGGCCCCGGAGTGTGGCTGCTTCACCCAGCCTAGCCGCGCCGTCGCTAACGCGAGAGCCTGGACCACCGGCGTCCCGGGCCCCACCCCGGGTTACGCCGGCGGTCCAGCATGGGCTCCTGCGGTCGGCACGGCACACCCGCCGCCTGACTCCGGTGCAGGCGGCAGCCCCGCGCCCGTCCGACCTCTCGGCCGAGCCACCCAACCAGCGTGCCGACGGCAGCCACCGCCGGGCAGCGTGAATACCCGCGAATCCGAGTAGGTAGGAGTACTTACGGGTGAAGCCCGAACCTGGCCGTGGCTGGATGGTCCACTTGACGGGGGCGGCCTGCGGGACCGATCCGTTCCCGCCGCCGAGGTGCGCGGGAACCATCGGACCCACCGGCATCCGCTGCCGGTTCCCGCTGCGGTGAGCGATCCGACGGCTCGGCGTGCGCGGTGGACTCGGCCTGCTCGGCGGCGGTGGGTTGATCGACCACGCCGAGCGCCTCGGCCAGCAAGCGGTACACGTCGGACAGTTGACCTGTGACCTCGCTGCGTAGCTGCCTGGCCGCAGTGACCTGCCGCTGAACCTTGGTCATCCGGTTGCTCAGCCGCTCGCTCGCGATTTGCATGATCACGTATAGAGCGGCGATGCTGCGGGTCTGGTATTCGTGGATCGAGGCCTCTGTCTCGGCACGCCGGCGGGCGATGTCCTGCTCGGTCTGCTGCTGCACCTGCTTGCGTCGGGTTGCAGTTTCGGCCTCAGTGGTCTGACGCAGGTTTCTGGATTCCGCTTCCATGCGAGCGCACTGCCGTCTGGTCTCCTCGAGCAGCCGATCGGCCTCAGCGCGGGCACTCTCGCGCACCGAGCCAGCCTCGTTCTCCACGCTGTTCCGTAACTCAGCGGCCTCATCCTCGGCCATCTGCAACATTCGCTGGATCCGTGCGGTCGCTGCGGTCAGCGGGGACCGCTGCAGGCGGTCGACTTCAGCGGCCGCGTCCGTGGCTTCTTGGCGCAGCCGATCAAGCTGCCGGTTCACGTCAGCCGTTTCCTGACGCAGCTGCTCAACCGAGTCGTTGAGGTCAGCGGCTCGCTGCAGGGCAGCATCGCGTTCCGTCCCGAGGGTCGCAACGCGAGCCTTGAGGGCATTGACGTGGTCGATGACCTGCTGACGGTCAAACCCACGCAACACGATCTCGAACGGCGGGCGTACTGGGCCAATGTCGTCCCGGGTTCCGTGCATGCGGCCGGATGGTAGACCGGGCTCACCGGGAGGCGCTGAGCACCGCATGCTCGACGTGGTTGCGTACGTCGGGCGGCAGCGCACTGTGACCACCAGTCCCGGTCAAGCCAAAGGAATCCACAACTGAGTTACCCAGCGTGACAATCCGAGCCCAACGGACGGCGACCGCGTTACCCTCCAACGCCGCGGCAACCCGGTGCAGCAATCCGATCCGGTCACTGGTACGCAGCTCGAGTACCACCGCTCCGGTCGCCTCGTCGTCGAACCACAACACCTTGGTCTCGGCATCAGGGGAACCCGAATCGGGCGCTGAGACCTCACCGTAGT
>JALZCN010000041.1 GCA_030863045.1 Actinomycetota bacterium
GGGCACTGGATGGTAGCCCTCGGGGAGGTCGACGAGATGCCACTCCACCCCCTGCCCGACTTAACGCTCGTGTCAGCCCATCCCGGAGGCTTGCCGGGGTGCGGGGCGGCGAGCGCCCGCGTTGGTCCCGCTAAACTTGGTGTCCGGTTCAGCACACACCTGACCCAGCCGCAGTAGTTCTTGTTGCCGGCCATCCCGGAGATCTGCCCGCCCGGCGAGAGCATTTTTGATTGGGCGCAGGGTCTATCAGCGAGTTGAGTACCGTCGTGCAAAGGCGCGGACCGTCACAAACCGTGAGCTGGGAACCGTTCTGATGCACGGTCAGTGAGTTTCTGTCCGTGATGGGCGGTGGTTCCCCGTGAGTCCCCGTGGGAACGGGCACGCAAGGGGCACGAATCAAGATCACAGGGTGCACGAGGGGCGCCAGGCCTGCCGCAGGACATGAGGGGCGATAGCGGGTATCCCGTCGCGTTGGCGAGCGTGCCTCGAAGCGGGCCAGGGGCAGGGGTTGTGGAGCACCCGGCGGCTGAACGACATGGAGCCTGCCCTGGCCCGATATGCCTTCAGCGCTGACCTGGCGGGATACCCGCGCAGCTGGTACCCACCACTTTCAGGCCCCGCCCTTAGACCATCCCGGAGCCGAGGCCTGCCGGAGGCACCTGTTCTGAGCAGAAGCTGGGGAGAGCTGACCCTGTCCGGCTGTCAGTTGCTGAGTTGGCAGCAGTCCGACTTGGTGCAGAGGCTCGACGTCGGCGGCGAATCCGGCCATGATCCACTGTGTGGCCAGCGCCACAGGGTGGGCCGTCGTTTCGGCGGCATCCTCGCACACGCGGTACGCCAGTCTGATCAACTCAGCGTTTCTGCTCACGTAGCCAATGCCGCGTCGGTTGTGAGTACACGGGCCGGCGGAGGAATCGTCGAACAGATACAGCCCGCGTTCGGTGAGCAGCTCGCGGGCCAGTGCTTCGGGCTCGGGTTGTGAGATGGGTACGTCCGAGGAGATCCAGTCCATGATGGTCCCGAGTACCCTGCCGCGGCCGAGTTTATGAACTTCCAGCGTCCAGGAGGCGCCCACCGAGCGGCACCACACCGCGGCGAGCACACCTGCCGCCGCGCCGTCGAAGGATGTCCCGGCGGCATAGTTCTGACCGGTTCTCCTCGCGGCGGCCTCCGGTGCGGTGGTGCTCATTGCGCGCCGCCCAGATCGACGTACGCCACAATCGAGACCGATTCTGGCGGGACTGGCTGGATGGTCAGGGTGGTGTCCAACCCGGTGATCGCCAGGACGCGGCGGGCCATGCGGGTGGGCCGGGTGAGTATGAGCCGGCCACCAACCGCGCCCAGGGCCTGGTCAGCGCGCAGGAACACCGTCAGCCCGGCGGCGCTGAGAAACTCCAAACCGGATAGATCCAGGGTGATCTGGCGGTGGCCGTCACGGCGCAGCCGGTCCAGGAGTTGTTTTAGGCGGGGGGCGCTGCTTAGGTCCAACGCGCCGCGCAGCTGCACGCAACTGCCGGCGGCCTCGGTGGAGATCACAACATCGGAGCACGGCAGCTGGCCGATCGCCTGACGCATCGCACGCCCCCTCCGGGAGTTCTTGGGGAGGCCCGGATGCGGGGTGCAGTGCTGCCGCTGACCACCGCTGTCCGGGCATGACTGCCTGGACGGCTGGTGGTCCAACCACGCCAAACACTACCCGCGACCGCAGGACGAGGCGAGCCGCCGATCAAGCGAACCCTTAGGATGCTGGCTCGGCCGTGGTCCCGGGCTCGGTGCGGTTGATTGCCTCGACCAGCTCGGCGGCCACTACCCGCAGCTTGATATTGCGCCGTTGGGAGATGCTGCGGAGGGCGGCGAAGGCCTGCTCGGGGATACCGCGCTGGTGAGCCATGATGATGCCGATGGCCTGGTCGATGACCGACCGGGAGGACAACGCGATCCTCAGGTGATCAGACAGGGTCACCTCGTCGTAGTGGCGCAGCGCCGCGGTCACCGCGATCGCCGCCTGACCGGCCAACAGCGCCGCCAGCTGCCGGTCCAGAGCCCCGAAGGCGTTCGGGGTGCGGGCGTAGAGGTTGAGCACCCCGACAGGTTTGTCGGCCACTATCAGCGGCACCGAGTACACAGCCAACATCCCGTGCCCCATCGCGATCGTGGGGTAGCCGTTCCACCGCGACTCGACGCTCAGATCCGGGGCGTCGACCACTTCCCCGCTGTCCAACGCCTGCAGGCATGGTCCGGTATCGAGCTCGTATTGCTGTTCATCAAGCTGGCTAGCCAACTCATCAGCCGCCGCCACGGTGAACACCCGGCCCTGCTGGGACAGGGTGATCCCGCACGTCGACGCCGGGTCCACGGTGCGCACCGCCAACTCCGCCACCCCCTGCACCAACTCGGTGAAAGACTCCGTGGACAACAACAACCCCGCCAGCTCCGACAGCGCACGGGGGATCTCTTCAGACATCTGCTTCGACTGACCCGCCGGCCCGCGACCATCCGCCCGGCGTGATAGCTCATCCGCCAAGAACGGCGCAGCAGCAAGGTCCACAACGCGAAAACGCCCTCAGTACCCACCAGTCTGGCACACCACGCCAACCGACCGACACCAACAGCGCGCCGTAGCCAGCGCATCGACCGGTGTCATTGGTACGCGGGTGCCGACCTGACGCAGGACGGGTGGGAGCGAAGCGGGTATCCCGTCACCTCGGCGAGCGTGCGGCCAGACCGCGCCGTTGAGGCGGCCGTCGCGACGGGGACGATCCCGGGACGAGTGCGGGACAGCACTCCCTCCCAGCTTGCCGATGGCTCAACAACGCCGGCTGCGCAGCACGGGCCTGGCGACCACGAGCGCCCGCCGGGCCGACCCGCGCGAGCACGGCCGCCAGGCCGCGCG
>JALZCN010000053.1 GCA_030863045.1 Actinomycetota bacterium
GTGCGAAACAGTGCTATGACTGTTTCGCACTCACGAGCGGCCCGCGTCGAAGACGCGAGCCGCCAAGGCCCGGACCACGCCGGCCCGACCCTCCGAAACCAGTCGACGCAACGCAGGCGGGTGTTCACCGGCATCCAGCCAGGTGTCCGCAGCCTCCACGCAGCGCTGCTCGACGACCCATGACGGAAACAATCCGATCACGCACGACTGGGCGCGTTCGGAGGTCCGGCGGCGCCACACGTCGGCGATCTCGGTGAAGTACCGGTCCAGGTAAGGGGCCAGAAGCTGCTTCTGAGCGGGGTGGTTGAAGCCCCCGATGATCGCCTCGCTGATGGCGTTGGGTAGCTCGTCGTCGCGCATCGCCCGCTGCCAAGCGCGTTCCTTGGCGTCCGGGGTGGGCAGCAGGGCCCGCGCCCGCTCGGCCTGCCGGCGCCCGGTCGCGGTGGCGTCGCGCTGCTGCTCGGCAGCGATCTCGTGCTCGCCCATCACGCCGTGCGCGGTGAGCGCCTGGAGCAGCCGCCACCGCAGGTCGGTGTCAACCGCGAGCGCCTCGGGCACGCCATCTCCGGTCAACCAGCCGGTCAGTGCGTCCAGCTCCGGCTTGCCCAGTTGCGCCGCGGTCAGCGCGTTGACCAGGGCGAGCTGGTCGTCGGAGCCGGGTTCGGCACTGCTGACAAGACTCATCACGGTGCTGGTGAATCGCGGCCAGCCTTCCTCTGTCGCCCAGGTCGGATCGGCGTAGGCGGACAGCGCTATCTGCGCCTGCGCCAGCAAGCGTTGCACGACCCCCACCTCGGTCTCGGCGGCCAGTCCTCCCAGCACCACCGCGACGAAGTCCCTGGCCTTGAACTCAGCCTCCCGAGTCATCTCCCAGGCCGCCGACCAGCACAGTGAGCGCGGCAGCGACTCGGTGATGTCGCCGATCCGGTTGGTCAGCGTCGCCAACGACCTCTCGTCAAGGCGCATGGCGCAATACGTCAGGTCGTCGTCGTTGACCAGCACCAGCTGACCCGCTGGCACGCCGACTAGCTCGGGGACCTTTGTGCGCTCCGCGCTGACGTCGAGCTCCACCCGATGGGTGCGCACCAACTTGGTGACGGCGTCGCCGCCAGTGGAATCACCACCGGGGGAGTCGTAGACGCCGACGGCAATGCGATGCGTGCGTCGCTCCCCGGCTCCGGGCCGGGCGCCGCTCTGGAGAACGGCGAACGACGTGAACGCACCGTCACTGTCGATGGTGAACTCCGGTCGCATGGTGTTGAGCCCGGTGGTCTCCAGCCACTGCGCGCTCCAGCCGGACAGGTCGCGGCCGGACGCCTGTTCCAGTGCCGCCAACAGGTCGGCGAGCGTGGCGTTTCCCCAGGCGTGCCGAGTGAAGTAAATCCGCAGACCGGCCAGGAACTCCTCGAGACCGACATAGGCGACCAGCTGGCGCAGCACGCTGGCGCCCTTGGCGTAAGTGATGCCGTCGAAGTTGACTTCGACGGCCTGCACGTCGGGGATATCGCAGGCGATTGGGTGCGTCGAGGGCATCTGGTCCTGCCGGTAGGCCCAGGCCTTCTCCACGGTGGCGAAGGTGGTCCACGCGCCGGTGTATTCGGTGGCCTGCGCCTGGCACAGGACGGAGGCCCAGGTGGCAAACGACTCATTGAGCCACAGGTCGTCCCACCACCGCATGGTGACCAGGTCGCCGAACCACATGTGCGCCATCTCGTGCAGCAAGGTCTCGCAGCGCCGCTCGTATAGATAGCGGGTGACTCGGCTGCGGAAGACGTAATCCTCCAGGAAGGTCACGCAACCGGCGTTCTCCATCGCTCCGGCGTTGAACTCGGGAACGAAGCACTGGTCGTACTTCTCGAACGGGTAGCGCAGGCCGAAGGCCAGGTGGTAAAAGCCGAAACCCTGCTTGGTCTCGGTCAGCAGGCGCGCAGCGTCCATGTGTTCGGCCAGCGAGGCTCGGCAGTAGATGCCCAGCGGGATCGTTCCCTCATCGTCGATGTACTCGTCGGTCCACTGCGCGTAGGGACCGGCGACCAATGCCACGATGTAGGGGCTGATCCGGGCGCTGTCGGCGAAGACATGACGAACTGCGCCGCCGGCGGCGTTCTCGGTGTGCAGGCGCGGCGCGTTGGAGACCACCACCCAGTCGGCGGGTGCGACGACCCGGATGCGGTGCACCGCCTTGAGGTCAGGCTGGTCGAAGCAGGCATACATCCGCTTGGCGTCAGCGGTCTCGAACTGGCTGTAGAGGTACACCTCGCCATCGACGGGATCCACGAAGCGATGCAGCCCCTCGCCGGTGTTCATGTAGCGGCCGTCGGCCTCGACGACGACCTCATTGTCGGCGGCCAGATCTGCCAGTGCGATGCCGTTCGCCTCGTCGTAGCCAGTGACATCGAGCGCGGCTCCGTTGAGCGTCGCGGCGCGAACCCCAGCGGCCACCAGGTCGATCCAGCTAGTCGCACCTGGGGTGCGGCAGGAGAAGCGGACGGTGGTAATGCTGCGAAACGTGTTCTCGCCGGGTTTGCCGCCACCGTCGGTCAGATCGAGCTCGACAGTGTAGGAGTCGACGTCGAGCAGCGCGGCGCGGTCGATCGCCTGCTCCCGCGTGAGGTTGGGGACGGCCACGGATCACCTCGGATGTCGGATCGGGATTCCTCGGATCCAAGCACGAGTGACGGCCGGCTCGCAGGTGAGTACGGCCCGGGGAAGAGGTGACCACCCGGACGGGTTGTATGACCCGACAAGAAACGGAGAGTGTGATGACGGTGACCGCCGGCTACAGCACCGAAGCGCCTCCCACGCGGGTTGATTTCTACTTCGACCCGCGATGCCCTTGGGCGTGGATCACGTCGCGCTGGATCCTCGAAGTCGCCACCGTGCGGGACATCGATTTGCACTTCAGGGTGATGAGCTTGGCGGTGCTCAACGAGGGCCGCCAGCTCGGCGAGGGCTACCGGAAGTCAATGGATGCCAGCTGGGGGCCGGTTCGAGTATGCATCGCCGCTGCCCGTGACCACGGGGAGAAGGTCCTCGAACCTCTCTACACTGCGATGGGCAGGCGGATCCACAACGAGCGAAACAAGAACTTCGACGAGGTGATCGTGGCCGCACTGGCCGAGGTGGGGCTACCCGCGGAGCTGGCTGCGGCCGCCCACAGCACCGAGTACGACGCGGAGCTGCGAGCCAGCCATGAGGCCGGCATCGGTCCAGTCGGGTTGGACGTCGGTACCCCCACCATCCACGTAGACGGGGTGGCGTTCTTCGGTCCGGTGCTGTCTCGGATACCCCGCGGTGAGGAGGCCGGCAAGATTTTCGATGGTGCCCGGTTGCTGGCCGGCTTTCCCCACTTCTTCGAGCTCAAGCGGACCCGGCACGAGAAGCCCGACTTCTCGTGACTGGCCGTGCGACATGTCACCAGATCTGGTGGTGGAATCTGTTGAGGGCAGCAAGGGTGGTGATGGGGTCGAAGGGCGACGTCGACACTGCACGGTCGGGATTTAGCGCGCCAGCCTGTACGGCCTGGCATAGCGCGGCCAGGGTGGCGAGGTCGTCGCGTTGAGCGGCGACGAATTGGACGCCTACCGGGTCACCGTGCCCGGGGACCACTATTCGCGGACCGAGCTGGAGGAGCTCCGTCACCGCGGCGGGCCAGTCCAGCGGGTAGGCGTCGGTGAAGTCCGGGTCGGCGCCCTGCTCGACGAGATCGCCGGCGAAGAGCACGCCGGTATCGGGCGACCACACCACGACGTCGTGGTCGGTGTGCCCCGGCCCGGGATGGAGCAACAGCACCCCTCGACCGCCGAGGTCGATTTCGACGGGCTCGGTGACCAGGTGGTCGGGCACTACTGGCCGCACCAGCTCCGGGTCGTGCGGCATCTGATGTGCTCGGGACCAGGTCAGGGCTTCGGCGTGTTGTGCAGCGCCACCCCTGGCGAAGTCATCCCGGCAACGGGGATGAGCCCAGACGGCGGCCGGCAGGAACGCGGCGGTTCCCAGACAGTGGTCGAAGTGCGCATGGGTGAGTACCACGCTGCATGGTTTCCGGGTGACCTCGCGAACCGCGGCCCGCAGCTCGGCACCCTGATTTGGGTCACTGCGGGTGTCCACGACCAGGCAGCCACCGTCTCCGATCACCAGACCCACCGATAGGTCCAGCTCAGCGTACCGGCGCACCAGCACTCCGTCGGCCAGCTCGATCCATCCTCCAGCCACGAGGTCAGCACTCCGTCCTCTCAGCTCAGCGGTCGCCCTACCACCTCGTCGTCGCGCTCCAGGCCGGTGGGCGAGCACCCAGCTTGCGCATCGGCTGCGCTTCAGGCAGCTCTGCACATGCCGCCGTTAGGCGTTATACATGCCTATTTGGGCGATGGTTGGAAGTTAGGTGGCAAGCATCATCTATTCGCCCACGGCCGACGACGGCCGCGCGGTGCGCTCGTCAGCCTCCTGCGTCCCTAGCTTCTAGCGAGATAGGTTCATCGACCCGGCCGACGTGTGATCTACCGCCGGCCGGTCGACGGAGGAACTGAGCTAACCCACTTCGGCGCCTGCTATGACGTGGTCAGCACCCCGCCACGCAGGCGCGGCGCTAGCTCGCTGACATCGTGCGCAGCGGCCAGTGTGACGTCGGCGGCGAACCCGTCGCCGGTCAGCTCCCGCCCGGAGGCGCTGGCGGCCAGGACGCCGTGCAGCCCCCGCGAGCGAGCCGCGTCGAACTGAGCCGCAACGAGTTCGGCCTCCGGGGAGAACGCGCCGGGTAGCGCGCCGGCGATCGCGCCCGCACCAAGGGCGTCCTCCAGGGCGGGCCGCATCGGTTCCCCTGGAAGGTCCCACCGCTCACCGGCGGGCACCAGACCGATCGGTCCGCCGTGGGCCAGCCGATGTGCAGTGCGGGCCGTCGCCCCCGCATTGCGCAAGCATCCGGCGAGAACGTGCGCGCCGCTGCGTTGCGCCAGCGCACACAGCGTCGCACCGTTGGGCGATGGCAGCGCCAGCCGTATCCCGGCACTCAAGTTGCGCAGCGAGGCCGGTGACAACGACAAACCTCCACCACCGCGGGAACCGGCCAGCGTCGCCCCGGCTCGTTGTGCCGCGTCGGCGGCGCGCTCGTCGCCCCAAGGCAGTGGGAGCACCACGGCTCCACGTCCAACTGCCACATCGACGGCCGTGCAGAACGAGAGCACATCTATGATCACGATGACCGCGCAGCGAGGGCCGAGCGTGATCACCCCCTCCTGGCCCCATTCGAGCCGCACGTCGTAGCCGTCCTGCACATGTTCCCGCCGCAAAGCTGCGTCCTCCTACACTCGACTTCCGCCGATAGTGCATGATCCGCCGCGCCGTTCTCACGAATCCTTCAGCGGGTTCGTTCGGACCCCTCAAGGGGACTGCGGAGACATGTGCAGCTGGAAGGAGATGGCGAGTGGTAGCAGGTCCGTGTGAGGCGTGGATGGCCCGATGACGCGATGAAGAGGTGGCTGGCCGGCAGCGTCGTCGTGGCGATGGTGGCACTGATCGGCTGGACCCTGGTCTGGGTGCCCCTACCATTGCTCGTGATCAGCCCGGGTTCGGCGCTTCAGGTGAGCGAGCGCATCGAATTCTCCACCCGCCAGGAGGACGAACTTTCCGGGCAGTTGCTGTTAACCACGGTGCAGGTCAGCCAGCCGAACACGGTGGAGGCGCTGGGCGCCTGGCTGGATGAAGACAAGGACGTGATTCGGCGGGAGCAGGTGATCCCAGAAGACGTGGATCCGTCGGCGTACTTCCAGGCGCAGCGCCAGATCTTTGAGGAGAGCGGTCAGCTGGCTGCGGCCGCCGGGCTGCGAGCGGCGGGCTTCGCGGTCACGGTGACGGGCAACGGGGCAGAAGTCGTCGCGGTGTCGCCGAATGCCCCCGCGCAGGGTGTGCTGCGCGAAGGGGACCTGATCACCGCAGCCGGTGACCAACCGATCCAGACGGCATCGGCTCTGGTGGCCGCGGTGGCCGCTCGGCGGATCGGGGACGAGCTGGCGCTGACGGTCCGCCGGGACGCTATGACCATACAACTGCGCGTCACCCTTGGCCCATCGGCGCAGCAACCTGGACCGATGCTGGGAGTGGCCATTCGCACGGTTGGCTTCGACATCGACCTCCCGTTCCCGGTGCAGGTGGATGCCGGACAAATCGGCGGGCCTTCGGCCGGGCTGCTGATGGCCCTGACCGTGT
>JALZCN010000076.1 GCA_030863045.1 Actinomycetota bacterium
GTTCTTGTTCGCGGGGTCGATGTCGACATCGGAGATCGTGGCGGCGCAGCAGGACATGTGGTTCGTGCTTCCGCTGTCGGTGTCGTTCGGGATCTACGTGATCGCCATGGTGGGCGAGACCAACCGCGCGCCGTTCGACCTCGCCGAGGCCGAGGGCGAACTCGTCGGCGGGTTCCACACGGAGTACTCCTCGCTGAAGTTCGCGCTGTTCTTCCTCGCCGAGTACGTCAACATGGTCACCGTCTCGGCGATGGCGACCACGCTGTTCCTCGGCGGTTGGCACGCGCCCTGGCCGTTGGCCGGCGGGCCGCTGGACAGCGGCTGGTGGGGGGCCCTGTGGTTCATCGGCAAGACGCTGGTCTTCCTGTTCGTGTTCGTCTGGCTGCGCGGCACCCTGCCCCGGCTGCGTTACGACCAGTTCATGGCGGTGGGCTGGAAGCTGCTGGTGCCGGCCAGCCTGGTATGGATCGTGCTCGTTGCCGGTGCGAGGGCCCTGCGTGGCGCTGACATCACGTCGACCCAGATCCTCGTGGTGGGCGGCATAGTGCTGGCCATGCTGGTGGTTGTCGCGTTCCTCCTTCCGCAAGGTTCGGCCCAGAGCGAGTTCGTCCAGAACGGTTCGGCCCAGAACGATCCGGCCCAGAACGGTCCGGAGCGGGTCCCCACCGCAGGCTCGGACTACCCACTACCCCCGCTGGACCTGGTGGTGCCTCCACCACCGCCCCGCCGCGCGGCAGCGAGCGCGGCTGTATCGGGCTCCACTGTCTCGAACAGCGGTGCGTCACCCGGGTCATCGGCGAGGCAGGAGGATGGTCATGGGACTGCTTGATCCGGTCAAGGGTTTCGGGGTCACCTTCTCCACAATGTTCAAGAAGGTCGTGACCGAGGAGTACCCCGAGGTCAAAAAGATCACTGCACCGCGATTCCACGGCAAACACCAGCTCAACCGACACCCGGACGGGCTGGAGAAGTGCGTCGGCTGCGAGCTGTGCGCCTGGGCCTGCCCCGCGGACGCGATCTACGTCGAGGGCGCGGACAACACCGAGGAGGCCCGCTACTCACCCGGAGAACGCTATGGCGCGATCTACCAGATCAATTACCTGCGTTGCATCAACTGTGGTCTGTGCATCGAGGCCTGCCCGACCCGCTCGTTGACCATGACCAACGAGTACGAGCTGGCTGACGACAACCGCCAGGACCTCATCTACACCAAGGAGGACCTGCTCGCGCCGCTGCTGCCCGGGATGGAGCAGCCTCCGCATCCGATGCGACTGGGGGACACCGAACAGGACTACTACGTGCAGGGTCCGACGTTGGAACGGCGTTCGGGTGCGGTGGGTGAGGAAGAGCTGTGAACCCGCTGAGTGTCGTGCTGGCCCAGCCAGTTCCCCCCGTACCGGTTGACACTGTCGGCATCGGGGAGACCGTCGCGTTCTGGATCTTGGGCCCGCTCGCGCTGGCCGGTGGGTTGGGAATGGTATTCGCCCGCAATGCGGTGCATTCGGCACTGTGGCTAGCGCAGTCCATGCTGTGCCTGGGTGCGCTGTACATGGTCCAGCAGGCGCCGTTCCTGGGGTTCGTGCAGATCATTGTCTACACCGGCGCGATCATGATGCTGTTTCTGTTCGTGCTGATGCTGGTGGGGAAGGAAAGCGTCGACTCGGTGGTTGAGGTGTTGCGCGGTCAGCGGGTCGCGGCCGCGCTGGGCGGGATCGGCCTGGCAGTGCTGCTGGCAGCGATGCTCGGCCGGGCCTTCACTGGGGTCACCGCCGCCGGACTGGCCACGGTCAACACCACCGGCGGCGGCAACGTCGCCAATCTCGGTCGCATCCTGTTCACCGACTACTTGTTCCCCTTCGAGCTCACCTCGGCGTTGCTGATCACCGCTGCGGTCGGCGCGATGGTGCTGGCCTTCACCGAGCGCGCCAAACAGGGCAGGTTGAGCCAACGCGAGCGGGTAGAGGCCCGGATCCGCGGCACGCGTCCTTCCCCGCTGCCCGGCCCCGGGGTATTCGCCACCACCAACTCGGTGGCGACCCCGGCACTGTTGCCGGACGGTTCGGTGGCTCCCGAGTCGATGTCCGAGCTGCTCGATTCCACCTCCCGCGAGCGCCTGGAAGACGACCGTCGCAGCATTGCCAGCGCCGGCGCGGAACCTGGCGCTCGCGCCCTGCGCGGGCCGGTGCCGACCGCCGCGCCCGAGGAGGAGCAGCGATGATGGCTCGACCCTGCAAGCAGGTCTCGCGGTGACGCCGACCTATTACCTGCTGCTGTCGGCGCTGCTGTTCACCATCGGCGCGGTCGGCGTACTGGTGCGCCGTAACGCGGTGGTGGTGTTCATGTGCATCGAGCTGATGCTCAACGCGGTGAACCTGACCCTGATCACCTTCTCCAGGATCAACGGCACGCTGGACGGGCAGATCATGGCGTTCTTCGTGATGGTGGTGGCCGCCGCCGAGGTGGTGGTGGGCCTGGCCATCATCATGGCGATCTTCAAGACGCGCCGCTCAGCCTCGGTCGACGAGGCCAACCTGCTCAAGTACTAAGCGGAGACGACGGCAAGACACTGTTCATGATGGTGGCGGACTGGGCATCGAGAAGACGGGCGAACTGTTCCAGTCCCGCACTGGTCGAGTGCTGACAGCCGCAGCACCCGCACCGGGCCTCGGTTGGCCATCAGGGCGGCTGTCGATCGTCAGTTGAATCCGCCAGTGGGGCCACCGCCCGTCTCGAAACGCGAATGGATCGGCTACCACCGGAGTCGCTTACTACACGCGATGAGGTGGTGGTGGTGTGCGACGACCACCACCCTAAACTGGCGAGAAGGTGACGACGTGGTAGCCGATGCTGCCTCGGTGCGCTGGAGTGCTACTAGACCGGCTTGCGCATACCGACGAACGGAGTGCCCGGCATGACCGAGGTCTTGCCTCCAGTGACTGCCGCCGCTGGGGTTGCCCAGTATGCCTGGCTGCTTGTCGTGCTGCCGGCCTTCGGTGCGCTGGTGCTGCTGGCCGGTGGCCGCCGCACCAACGCCTGGGGGCACCTGCTGGGCTGCGCGACGGTGCTCGCGTCCTTAGTCTACGGCGTGGTGCTGCTCTCCGAGTGGCTCACGCTGGACGCTGAGCAGCGGACCCGGGAGCTGAGCCTGGGCACCTGGTTCGCGGTCAACTCGCTGCAGGTCGACTACGGCCTGCGCCTGGACCCGCTGTCGCTGACCTTCGTGCTGCTCATCACCGGTGTCGGGGGGCTGATCCACCTGTATGCGATCGGCTACATGGACCACGATCCCGGGCGGCGTCGGTTCTTCGGGTACTTCAACCTGTTCGTCGCGGCGATGCTCATCTTGGTGTTGGCCGACAACTTCGTCACGCTTTATCTCGGGTGGGAGGGCGTGGGCCTGGCCTCGTACCTGCTCATCGGCTGGTACCAGGATCGCCCCAGCGCCGCGACAGCAGCCAAGAAAGCCTTCCTGATGAACCGGGTCGGCGACGTCGGCCTGGCCATCGCGATCTTCCTGATCTGGCGGTCTCTGGGCACCGTGCAGTTCACGGAGGTGTTTGCCCGCGTCGGCGAGATCGGCGGGCCGACGCTGCTGGCGATCACCCTGTTGCTGCTGCTGGGCGCCTGCGGTAAGTCTGGTCAGTTCCCGCTGCAGGCGTGGTTGCCCGACGCGATGGAGGGCCCGACCCCGGTCTCGGCGCTGATCCACGCCGCGACGATGGTCACCGCCGGGGTGTACCTGATCGCCCGCTGCAACCCGTTGTATGACCTCAGTACGACCGGCCGGCTCGCGGTCGCGACGGTCGGGGTGATCACCTTACTGATCGGGGCGATCATCGGCTGTGCCTACGACGACATCAAGAAGGTGCTGGCCTACTCGACGGTCAGCCAGATCGGGTACATGATCCTGGCGGTCGGGCTGGGCCCGGCCGGCTACGCGCTGGCCATCGCGCACCTGCTCACCCACGGCTTCTTCAAGGCGGCGCTGTTCCTCGGCGCCGGCTCGGTAATGCACGGCATGCACGACGAGGTCGACATGCGCCGGATGGGCGGCCTGGCCCGGCACCTGCCGATCACCTTCGTCATCTTCACCACGGGCTACCTAGCCCTGATCGGATTCCCGTTCCTGGCCGGCTACTACACCAAGGACGCGATCATCGAAGCCGCGTTCGGCGCGGGCGGCGGCGTTGGTTGGGCCTTCGGCGGACTTGCGATGCTGGCCGCTGGGCTCACCGCCTTCTACATGACCCGGCTGATGCTCATGACCTTCTTTGGCGAGGAACGCTGGCACAACCTGCGCACCACCGACGGCCAGGCCTACCACCCCCACGAGTCCGGCCCGGTGATGTGGGCGCCGATGGTGCCGCTGGCAATCGGATCGCTGGCCGCCGGTTTCTTCCTGATCTCGGGCGAGCGGTTGGCGCACTGGCTGGAGCCGTCGGTGGGGACCCTGGTGCACAGCTCGGCGGCACCATTTCCGCACCAGCTTGTCCCCCTGCTGACCGTGCTGGTCTCCGCGGCGGGTGCATTGGTGGCGTGGTTGGTCATCGGCCGCAACCCGGTGCCGGTCGTCAGGCCCCAGCGAGTGTCGTTGCCGGTGGCGGCCGCACGAGCCGACCTCTACGCCAACGCGATCAACGAGACGATCATCGCGCGCCCCGGCACCTGGCTGACTCGGGCGCTGGTGTTCGTCGATAACAAGGGCGTGGACGGGGTGGTCAACGGCACCGCGGCGCTGCTGGGCGGTACGTCGGGTCGATTGCGCCGGTTGCAGACCGGCTTCGTTCGCAGCTACGCGCTGGGTATGCTCGGCGGCTCGATCGTGGTGATCGGTTTGCTGCTGGCGGTGAGCTTCGCATGAGCGGCGGCAGTTTGTTGCTGGCGATGTTGGTGCTGCCGTTGGTCGGCAGCGTGGTGGTGGCCTTGATGCGCTCGGCACCAGTCGCCGCCAAGACCACCGCATTGGGGTTCGCGCTGGCCGAGTTGGTACTGGCCGCGCTGGCCTGGGCGGCCTACCAGCCGGGGGGCGGTCGGCTGCAGCTGCTGCTGTCCACGCCGTGGATCCCGGCCTTCGGAACCCGCTTCGCGCTCGGTGTCGACGGCATCGCGTTGGTGATGATCGTGCTCACCGCGGTGCTGGTGGCGATCGTGATGGGCTCATCCTGGGCGGAGAAGCTGCCTGAGGGCCGCACCGCAGCGGGGTTCTACGCCCTGCTGCTGGTCAGCCAGTCGATGCTGGTCGGGGTCTTCGCCGCCACCGATGTGTTCCTGTTCTACCTGTTCTTCGAGGTCATGCTGGTTCCGATGTACTTCCTGATCGGGCGCTTCGGCGGGCCGCGACGGCAGTACGCCGCGGTGAAGTTCTTCCTGTACTCGCTGCTGGGCGGGCTGGTCATGCTGGCCAGCGTGATCGGCGTGTTCGTGGTGAGCTCGCAGCAGCTGGGCCAGGGCACCTTTGACTGGGCGGCGCTGGTGAGTATCGCCAACGACATCCCGGAGAGCACCCAGATCTGGCTGTTCCTCGGGTTCTTCGTCGCCTTCGCGATCAAAGCGCCGCTGGTGCCGCTGCACACCTGGCTGCCCGACGCCGGTGCCGAGGCCCCGGTGGGAGCCGGCGTGCTGCTGGTCGGCGTGATGGACAAGGTCGGCATTTACGGTTTCCTGCGCTACTGCCTGCCGCTGTTCCCC
>JALZCN010000082.1 GCA_030863045.1 Actinomycetota bacterium
GCGCCAGACTGCTGGGCCACGGCCGCCGCCTGTTGGAGACATATGCAGCCCTGTGCGATGTCACCCCCTGCAACTTCTGTCCATCTCCAGGCCCGCGGCACCTCCGACCCGCAAATCTCCAACGGCGGTACCCGGAGCGCATCCAGTTCGAACAACACAGCACGAGCCGTCTGCACGTCACCCTGCAGCGCTAGGGCGTGCGCGCGGATCATCAAGGCATTGCGCACCCACAGCGGCCAGTTCATCTCGCGGAAGGCCCCGGCCGATTCTCCGCTGAGTCGCGCCGCAGCCGTTACCCGGCCTTCGGCCAGCGCAATCCAGCCACGCAACCACGCAAAGAACGACCGTGCCTCAACCGAGCCCTCCTCGACTGCCTTGTCGTACTCAACGTCGGCGAACGCGCCCGCCTCGGCCAAGCGCCCAACGTGGAGCAGCGCAGCGCAGCGGATCACCTGGTGCAGATACGGTCCGAACGGCAGAGGCGGCCCCGTGAGCTGGAGATGCGCGACCAGGCCCCGCTCGGCCGCGTCGATCGCACCGGCGGTTTGTCCGGTCACGCACATCGAGGTGCCAACGGCAAAGCAAGCCGACACCAGGGCTCTGCCGGAGACCCGGTCCAGCAGCGGCACCGCCAGCGCGATCGCTGCGCCGTGACATCCCGAACGCCCCAGGATCCGGGCTCGCTCGGCGGTGATCTGATCACGGCAGTTAGCGTCCTCGATGGCGGCTTCGGCCTCTTCGGCGACCTGGAGGGCGGCCTCAGTCCGCTTGAGCCCCCAGTCGAGCACGCTGATCCGGGTAGTGGCCAGAAGCGCCCGTTGGGGGTCGGTGACCGCGCCGGTCAGGAGTGACCCCAACTGTTGCTCGGCTTCCGCAGCGCGGCCCTGGAGCCAGCAGACCTGTGCCAGGAGCAGGCCAGCCTCGAAGCCGGCACCCGCCCGGAGGGCCCCGCGCGCCAGCCGTTCAGCAAGCGGGAAGTCGTACCGTTGCCGGGCTGCCGTAGCCGCCGCCAACATGATGTCCGGCTGGAGGAAGCCACCACCCTCGAGGCTCCAGACCGCCAGCCGAAGGACATCCTCCCGCCGGCGAGCACCCGCCTTTGTTAGCGCGTCGGCGAGCGCGCGTGCTGATGCCCGGGAACGCAGCAGCGACTGGCGCGCTCGAAGGACTTCGCCATAGAGCGGGTGAGCCAACCGGGCAATCAGCCGTCGGCCGTCTCGCTCAATGCGTACCAGTCCGCGGCGTTCGAGCGCCTCGAGGTCGATACCGGTCTCGATTACCTGGAGAATCTCCACCTCGAGCGGTTCCCCGAGCGCCAGCACTCCGAGCGCCCGGCGACCGGGCTCATCAAGCCCACCCAGGCGAGTTTCGATGATCTCCACCAGGCGGGATGAAGCCGGAAGCACGCCGGCGAGCCGCCAGATTCCTTCCTCGCGGCGAAGCACACCCGCCTCGAGCGCACCGAGCACGACTTCCCTGAGGAACAAGACGTTCCCCTCCGTGCGCCGGTGCAGCAGGTGCACCGTCGCGCCATCCACCGGGGCCTGCAACGCGGAGCTGAGGAACTCCTCCACATCGTGGACACCGAAAGGATCCAGCTCTATCCGTTCGGCGAGCCCGTCTTTCCACAGGGCCACGATGGCTTCGGGGGCTTGTTCGCCGGAGCGGAGCGTGGCCAGGACGAACACCTTCGGCGTGGTCGCGAGCAGGTGTGTGAGGGCTGCTGAGGGCTGGTCGAGGAGGTGGGCATCATCAACGAGGATGGCGACGGGCTTGCCCTCGCCGCGCCGGGTGACCGCATGGGCAATCTTGCGCAGCACCTCCAGCAGGTCTGCAGTCGATGTCAGCTCCGGCACAAGCGACGCGAACGCCCCGAAGGGCAGTCCTGCCGCCCCCTGGGTGGCCGCAACCCTGAGCGGGACGAAGCCCCTGGTAGCCGCGAGGCCAAGACACTCGGTGGCCAACCGCGTCTTTCCCACGCCGGCCGCCCCGGCCAAGACGATCGCGCCGTGCCCGGCATGCAGGAGCGTAGCCACTTGCTTGAGCTCGGAGGCTCGCCCGACAAGCGGCCACTGGATGTCCGGGGACTCCGGCTGCACCACCGAATCGTCGCAAAGCAACGGCCCGAAATCGAACGGCTACAGCGTCGCGATCCAGTTGCGCAGCAGGTGTGCACCCGCGTCGCCGGACTTCTCGGGGTGGAACTGGGTTGCCCACAGCGGCCCGTTCTCCACCGCGGCAACGAATGGCTCGCCGTGCTCGGCCCAAGTCACCAGCGGCGGAGCCAGCGGTCGTGAATTCTCCAGCTCCCAACGGCGGGCTGCGAACGAATGCACGAAATAGAAGCGGGTGTCCTCGTCGAGGCCGGCGAACAGCTGCGAGCCGGCCGGCGCGGCCACCGTGTTCCACCCCATGTGCGGCAGCACGTCGGCCTTCAACCGCTCTACGGTCCCTGGCCACTGGTCACACCCGTCGGTCTGCACTCCATGCTCGACGCCACGGCTGAACAACACCTGCATCCCCACGCAAATCCCCAGCACCGGGCGACCCCCAGCGAGCCGCCGACCGATGATCCGGTCACCACGCACCGCCCGCAGCCCGGTCATGCATGCAGCGAACGCGCCGACTCCAGGCACCACCAGCCCGTCAGCGTTCAGTGCCGCATCGACGTCAGCCGTCACCGCCACCTCCGCGCCCGCGCGGTACAGCGCCCGCTGTGCGGAACGGAGATTGCCCGATCCGTAGTCCAGCACGACGACGTTGGTCACCCTGCCAGTTTCCCAGACCTCGCGTCTGGAGACAGATTGCGGTAATTCGAGCCTTGATTACAGCAATCTGTCTCCAGAACGCTGTTGACCGGAGGGTGACCATGGACAGCAGATTTGGGCCGCGTGGTGAGGACCTGCTACGGCACCTGGCCGATCTCGCGACGCGCAGTTACGAAGGAGCAAGGTCATGGCCGGACCGGCTGGCGGTGTTCCGCCGCGCGGTGCAGTTGCTTGACCCGGTGGTCCGCGGCGTCCTCACCGAGGCGAACGCCACATTCCTGGAGGGTACCGGCGAGATCAGCCGCCATAGCGCCGAGCAGGATGACGGCAGCGTGGCTGAACACTGGGAACTGTCTTGGCTCCGGCAGCGTCAGGCCACCTCTCGAGACGGTGGGTCGGTCGCGCCCGTCCAGGTGATCGCCTGGTTTCGACGCACTTTCAACCATGCTCACCTGCGCGGCTCGACCGCCGGTGACTGGCCACTGCAGGTGACCACCGTGGACGATGCCGCGCGGCAGGAACCGATCGTGCGCGCCATCGTCGAAGCAGAGCTGCACCAGCGGATCTACGAAGGGCGGTACCCGGTCATGCCCGTCGCAGTGCGCAAGTACGGCCCTCCCGGCTAGTGGGCGGCTCGCCAGGTGTCCCATACTTCCGGGCGCAGTTTGCCACGGTCGGGCACGGCGAGGCCCTGAGTGCGGGCTCAAGCACGCACTTCGGCCGTGGTGAGTTCGGGAGCGGTGGGCGCGTCGTCGAGTTCGCCGGTTGTGATACCCATGCGCTCGAGTGCAGCCGGCTCGGTGGCTGCCCAGGTATGCGCGGCAGCCAGATACCGGTAGGTTCACTGTTCGGCCAGCTGCCGGGTTTCGCAGAACACGAGCGGAACAGCAGGCCACCGGACCTGAAGTTCGGCTAGGCCGTCAGCGATCATCGCGGGGCGGACCCGATCCAGCTTGAAGATCGCAGAGTAGCGGTCCTCGACGACCACAGCGGTCCGTGGTAGTGCCGCGAGTTGAGTCACGGCATAGCGCAGCGTCCGCTGGTGAGGCTGGACACGAGATCCGGCAGCGATTTGCGTTCCACAGCAGCGACCAGGCTGCCAACGACGGTAATGCCGTAGTCACCACAGGGCAGCCCTCGCGCACGGTCTGCAGCTGTTGATTGGCGAATCGGTAGGGGTACTGCTCGTGAGAATCGACCCACGATCTGTAGCTCGGCGATCCCGGCTGCTCGCGCAGTGGGGGTGCGCACATTCGGGCGGGCCTGCTTGCGAGTGCGCGGAGATTGCCAGAAACACCGCGTCGCGACCGCGGGCGGTGGTGAACACTATCTGCGAACGATTCTCCCGGGACCGGTCGAGGACCAGATCGATCGCTGCGCCCCGCCGGACGCAGGACCGCACGGGCTGCTCGACGATGCCGGGGTCGTCTGGCCATTCGATCAACGGCACCGGATAGCAATACAAAACCTTCGTTTGGGGCCATGTCCCCGACGTGCGGAACACCATCCCCTCGCCCAAAGGCAGCCGCAAGCAGGTAGGCCAACCGCGATTCTGGATCCGGGTTATGGGCGATCAGCAGCTCCACGAGCTAATTCCGCGGACCGGCGTCACACCGCCGCGGCGGCCTTGCGAGCGGCCACCAGCACGGGATCCCAGACAGGCGAGAACGGTGGCGCATAGCCCAGGTCCAGATCGATCATCTGTTCAACGGTCATCTCGTTCCATAATGCGACCGCGCACACGTCGACCCGCTTGCCCGAACCCTCCCGGCCAACCAGCTGCACTCCGAGCAGCCGTCCGGTGCGACGTTCGGCGATCATTTTGACGGTGATCGGCACGGCGCCCGGGAAGTAGCCGGCCCGGGTGGTGGACCGCACCGTCACGCTCACCGGCTGGAACCCTGCGGCCCGCGCCTCGGCCTCTAGCAACCCGGTCCGAGCGACTTCGAGGTCGCATACCTTGCTGACCGCGGTGCCGACCACGCCAGGAAAAGTCGCGTAACCACCGCCCAGATTGGTGCCGATCACCCGACCGTGCTTGTTGGCATGGGTTCCCAACGCCACGTGCACTCGACGCTGCGAGATGCGATCGAGCACCTCGACGCAGTCGCCACCGGCCCACACCCCGTGGTGACCTGGCACTTGCATCCGCGGGTCGGTCAGCACACCACCGTGCTCGCCCAGCGGCAGCCCGGCCACCCGGGCTAGCTCTGTGGCCGGCCGCACGCCCAGCCCTAGCACGACGATGTCCGCCGGTAGCGTCTCACCGCCGGTACGCACCGCGCAGACCCGGCCGTCGGTGCCGGTCTCGAACCCGGTGACGGGAGTGCCGGTGAGCACCGCGATCCCGATTCCCTGCATCGCCTCGCGAACCAGGGCACCCATGTCCGGGTCGAGAGTGGTCATCGGCTCAGGAGCCTGGTCCACCACCGTGACCGCCAGGCCGCGGCGGACCATCGCCTCGGCCATCTCGATCCCGATGTAGCCGCCGCCGACCACAACGGCCCGGCGCGGCGAGCGGGTCAGTCCCGCCAGCACAGCGGCGCCATCGTCCAGGGTCTGCACGCCATAGATGCCCGGTGAGCCCACCCCGGGCAAGTTCGGGCGCACCGGCACCGCGCCGGTGGCCAGTACCAGCTCGTCAAAGCCAACCTGATAGTTCTCACCGCCATCGAGCTGGACGGCTGTCACCGTGCGGGCGTCCAAGTCAATCTCGGTGACCTCGGTGCGGATCCGGAGGTCGATGCCATTAGCCCGATGTTCGGCAACGCTGCGGGTGATCAGCGCATCTGGCCCTGTGACATCACCCGCCACCCAGTACGGGATGCCGCAGGCCGAATAGGACACGTGGTGGCCGCGTTCGAAGGCCACCACCTCCAGCGCATCCCGACCCGCACGCCGAAGCGCCTGCGAGGCGGCACTCATCCCGGTGGCATCCGCACCTACGACCACAACCCGTCTGGTCATGCCGGCTGCAACGGGTTGAGCCACTCCAGGCCCGCGAATCGCACAAGCGGTTGTCGCTGGTTGCTAATCGCAATCCGTGCTCCGACTGAGGGTCGTCCTCACGCATCACAGCATAGTGAGTCTGATGTGCTGATGTGCGCCCTGTGAACGCAAGAACGGATGCAGGCAACGCGCCCACCGGGCGTCGCCCGGCCGTCGACAAGCTCAGCGGGTGGCAAGCCCGATGTTTGAGAC
>JALZCN010000097.1 GCA_030863045.1 Actinomycetota bacterium
CTGCGTGCCCTCACTAGTGCCTCCGCGGATCTGGCCCCGTGCTGTCCGGGGCGTCTGTTGCCACTGTCGGTCAGTGGGATCCGGCCGGGCGAGCGCCTCATGATCAGCATGTGGATAGCGGGGGCCATGTGGATGGCGCAGGTGTAATAACGACGACCCCCGCGGAGGAGGAGGGCGGGGGTCGTCAGAATGCCTGGTCCCGGGGGTCGGGCGGGAACCCTTCCGGTTCACTGACCGGGCACCGGAGCATACCCTTTGACCCCACTCCCCGTCCGGGGCCTTTGGCCACCATCGGGGCAGGCCCCACCACCGACGTTCCGCCTTATGCTGCCCGCCGTGGACTCTTCCGGCGCGGCCCCCCCTGGCGTCGCGGCATTTTTCGATCTGGACAAGACCATCATCGCCAAGTCCAGCGCGTTCGTCTTCTCCCGAGCGTTCTTCCAGGAAGGTTTGATCAACCGGCGCGCGGTGCTCAAGAGCACCTACGCACAGTTCATGTACCTGCTGGCCGGAGCGGACGCCGAACAGATGGAACGGATGCGCGCCCACATCACTGCCCAGTGCGCCGGCTGGGACATCGCCCAGGTGACGGCGATCGTCGAGGAGACCCTGCACGACGTCGTGGACCCCCTCGTCTACGCCGAGGCGAACGAGTTGATCGCCGCGCACCGCAAGCGAGGCGAAGACATCGTCGTGGTGTCGGCTTCCGGTGCAGAGGTCGTGCAGCCTATTGCCAAGATGATGGGCGCGACCCACATCGTGGCCACCCGCATGGTGGCCCACGACGGTCGGTACACCGGCGATGTGGAGTTCTACTGCGCTGGAGAAAACAAGGCGCTTGCCGCGCGGGAGCTCGCCCAGCAGCAGGGCTACGACTTGCAACGCTGCCACGCCTACTCGGACTCGATCACCGATCTGCCGTTGCTCGAGTCGGTCGGCCACCCGACGGCGGTAAATCCAGACCGAGCGCTGCGCCGGGAGGCGGCTGCACGGGGTTGGCCGGTGCTCGCATTCTCCAACCCGGTCTCGCTCCGGACCCGCATCCCGGCTCCCTCCGGCGCGCAGATCGCCGCGGCCGTGGGGTTGGGAGCGGTGGCCGCCGCCGGTGCTGCGTGGTATGGATTACGCCGCCGTCAACGCTGAGGCTGGTCGGCCAAGCTGCGCTATCCGGTCACTACTTAGGACAACCGGGTGATAGATCCCGTGCTTTTGTACTTTGTGTAACTGGAGCGGTGTGCCTATCGGGCCCCTTGCTGTGGCCGCGGTCAGGGAGTACACATGTGGCACGGACCTCTAAGAAGCCAGTGGCGGTGCGGCAGAGAAGCACCGTCACCCCGATTAGAGCTCCGTGCACGGGCGCCGGGCAGCCCACGCGCAGCACGCCGCGGGAGGCTTGTCGTCAAAGGTCTGCGTACCGCCTCCTCTGGGGATACGGGCGCCGAGACCCGCAAGTACGACACGAGTTGCACGCTTGGTACCCCGGTAACCCGTGCGGACGGCGGCGTTGCTGGAACCCATTGATGGGCTTCCGGTGCGCCGCCGTTTCACGTACCGCTGGATTGTTCGAGCGCACCCGCTTTCTACCATGCTTCTGTGGTCAACTGTTACGCTCTGCGACCGCAGAGGCGATCGAGATTGCCTCCCGCGCCCCAGCGGTCAGCGCGGTGCAGCAGTGCACGACCCACCCCCCGACGCCCTCAGCCGCGCCGCTGCTGAAGCCGGCTGCAGCGGCCCGGTATTGCCGCTCGTGGCGCAGATGGGCCACCTCCGGCACCACCAACCCCTTGGGATCCAGCCCGCTGGATACCGCAGTGAGCCGCGCCGCGGCCCTGGCCACCACACCGTTGGCGGCCGCGAAGGGCGCCAACGCCAGCAATTCGCCGTGCACCACCGCGACCAGCACCGGTGCGGGGGCCTGACTACCGCCGGTCACCAGTTGGGCCAGCATGTTGAGCCGGACCGGGACGCCAGGCGACGAGCCCGGCCTACCCAGTTGTAATTCCGACGACAGGTCTGCTGCAGCGAGCACATGCAACCGGGCCAAGGCCTGTAACGGAGCCCGCTGCCAGGTGCCCAGTAGCCCTCCCAGGGCCGCCGCTACCCGCAGCGCTCCGGCCAGCACCGGATCGTGTACCGGTCCGGTGCTCGGCAATATGGCGCTACCGCCGTCCAATAGCGCAGAAGCGCGGGCCGCGCGCACCGACGCCTCCGCGGCGGTGGCTGGCCAGCCGTGCCGGTTGGCGGGGTGGCGATGCACCGCAGCCACCGCGTCGCGGGCGCGGTTGACCGCTTCCTCGACTCCGGGTAGGTCCATCAGCGGGCCCAACGGGTCTGCCGACACCCCGGCGAGGTTAGTCCTTGCCGGTACCGGTCCGCGGTCGCGGAGCAGTGGCCCCGAGGGGAGGAGGCCACTACCGTCACCTTAACGTGACGAACGCGACGCAGGAGGTCGTCCACGATGGGTGACTTGAGCCAGCGACTCGACAACCTGCTTACTGAGAGCCGCAGATTCCCTCCCAGTGAGAGCTTCGCCGCGCAGGCGAACGCCACCGCGGCGCTCTATGATCAAGCAGACGCCGACCGTGAGGCCTTCTGGGGGCAGCAGGCTCACCGGCTGCACTGGCATACCGACTTCGCGCAGGTCCTCGACTGGTCAGGCGCACCGTTCGCCAAGTGGTTCGTCGGCGGCAAGCTCAACGTCGCCTACAACTGCGTCGACCGGCACGTCGTGGACGGTCATGGCGACCAGGTCGCGTTCCATTGGGAAGGCGAGCCGGGCGATACCCGCACCATCACCTACGCCGATCTGCAGCGCGAGGTCTGCAAGACGGCCAACGCGCTGCTCTCGCTGGGCCTGCAGACTGGGGACCGGGTGGCCATCCAGCTGCCGATGATCCCCGAAGCGGTCTACGCCATGCTCGCCTGCGCCCGGCTGGGCATGCCACACAGCGTGGTGTTCGGTGGCTTCTCCGCCGAGGCGCTGCGCCAGCGGATCAACGACGCCCAAGCCAAGCTGGTGATCACCGCCGACGGCCAGTACCGGCGGGGCAAGGCGGCACCATTGAAGGCCAACACCGATGAGGCGGTCAAGGACGCCGAGACGGTAAACCACGTCGTCGTCGTCAAGCGCACCGACATCGACATCTCTTGGACGGATGGCCGCGACCTGTGGTGGCACGAGCTGGTGGATCGCCAGTCCGAGCAGCACACCGCTGAGCCGTTCGACAGCGAGCACCCGCTATACATCCTCTACACCTCAGGCACCACCGGAAAGCCCAAGGGCATCCTGCACACCTCCGGTGGCTACCTCACCCAGTGCGCCTACACCCACCACGTCGTGTTCGACAACAAGGCCGGCCAGGACGTCTACTGGTGCACAGCCGATATCGGCTGGGTCACCGGGCACAGCTACATCGTTTACGGGCCGCTGGCCAACCGCGCGACGTCGATCATGTATGAGGGCACGCCGAACACTCCGCACGAGGGTCGGCACTGGGAAATCGTGCAGAAGTACGGCGTCACCACTTACTACACGGCACCGACTCTGATCCGGACCTTCATGAAATGGGGCAAGGAAATCCCGGAACGCTACGACCTGTCGTCGCTGCGGCTGCTGGGTAGCGTGGGGGAGCCGATCAACCCGGAGGCCTGGATGTGGTACCGGGAGCACGTCGGCCGTGATCGCTGTCCCATTGTGGACACCTGGTGGCAGACCGAGACCGGCGCGATCATGATCTCGCCGCTGCCGGGCGTCACCGAAACCAAGCCGGGCTCGGCGATGCGCCCACTGCCCGGTATCAGCGCCACCGTGGTCGACGAGTCGGGTACCCCGGTCGGCCGCGGCCAGGGCGGCTACCTGGTGCTGGACCAGCCCTGGCCCGCGATGCTGCGCACCATCTGGGGTGACGACGAGCGGTACCGGGAGCACATCGGCTCCGACCGCTGCCCGATCGTGGATACC
>JALZCN010000146.1 GCA_030863045.1 Actinomycetota bacterium
GGGACCGTCAGCAGAGGGCGATCAGTCCAGCAGGTTGTCGTCTACTTGCATTTGTCGTGGTCGTGGTCGTCGTCGTGGTCGTCGTCGTCACCGCCGAGACCGAGGAGACCACCGAGAAGCCCGTCGCCGTCGTCATCATTGCAGTCGTCCGAGTGGTCGCCTTCGCCTGCCGCGATCTGGGTCGGCAGGACCGAGCTGCCCGCCGCGACGTCGGCCGCGGCGATGCCCGAGGCACCCAGCGCCATCGGCACGACCAGTGCACTCGCGGCGATCACGCGATTGAGGATTCGCATCCGACTTGCCCTCCATCTTCGGTGAGTTCATCGTGCTGACACTTCAGCCGATCTATCCTGTCTGTGCAGAGAGTAGCGCTTCTCGCACGGACAGTGAGTACCCACGCGCCGACACGACGAATCATCTCGGCGTAGTAGGCCGTTTCGGCGCGCGACAGGGCAGTCCCGACAGCGCAGTCCCGACAGCGCGGCTCCGCTGCTGGCGACACGCGCGCGGTGGTGCTGCAGGGGACTAGCCGCGGATCATCCTGGCGTCAAGCCCGGTCACCGGTATCACAAGGTGTAACCAATCGTGTACGCAAGTTGTCGTTGCCACCGGCATCGGCATGACTTATTTTCGTAGCGACGTTGACCACGGAGAGTTAAGGAGGACCGGCTCGGGTCGCCTTGGGGTTGCTGCCGAGTGCTGCTGATGGCAAGCCGGGTTGACAAGCTGCGGGTGCCGATACCGGGGGAAATTCGAGTCTGGCTCAGCACATCAACTGCGTGCTCCGGGTTGCTGCGTACAGGTTCCCAAACTGGTCCCGTTTTCCGCCTTGCAGAGCTGCTCCATCGACCGGAAAAGGGGGATAAGGAGCGATATGAGGATCTCGGACATCTTCACAATGGGTGGCGGCTGGGGGTACCGCTATGCCGGTCACCACAGTGGATACTCCGATGACTATCCCGGTGACGAATTTAATGGCACGCAGGATGTCTGCGCCGGTAACCGTTGTGGTGGCGGCGGCGATGACGACTTTCCTGACACCCGCGGGGGACTCTTCGGTTTCCTCGGGTAGCGCGCAACCGCAACCTTCTGGTGGTTGGCCCACCTCTTTCAGTGCGGTAGGGCCACCACCGGCCCGGTGTCATCCGCGTCATAGCCCAGTGATACGCGATCCGGTGTGCACCAACGGCAACCACTTCGAGACGTCGGCGCGGCGGCCTGATGCCGTTACCTGCCCGTCAGCCAATGCGGCGGCCCAGGTCATCCGGCCGGTGGCGAGTTCCAGCCAGGTCTGCGGGTCGGTCTCCACCACGTTGGGCGGAGTGCCCCTGCTATGTCGCGGTCCCGCTATGCACTGCACCGCGGCGAAGGGCGGCACCCGAACCTCCACTGTGGCGCCGGGTGCCACCTGCGCCAGCATGCGAAGGCTGAGCCGGACAGCCTGCGCCAGCTCATCGCGCGCAGGTTGCGGCCCGTTCCCATCCAACCAATCCGCGACGTTGGCAAGCGCGCCTCGCAGCTTATCCGGATCAACCCGACGCATGTGCCTCCTTCCGCATTGTGGGGGGGACAGGTCAGTAATCCACCGTTGTTTTACTGCAATCTGTCCCCAGAATGCGAGGAAGGGCGGTCGAACAGGGCGGGGAGGGTAGCCTGCCAGGCGGTGCACAGCTCGTCTAACCCGAATGTGGTGACGTTGACAACCTCCAGCACTGGCCGGGTGTGGACCTTGCCGAGTCGGGTCACGGGCACACCGTGATCTGTGCACAGTTGCCCGACACGGTCAGCATCGGCACCGGACACGCTGATCAGGACACGCGCGGACGACTCCGAGAACAACGCAACGAACGGATCCAGTTGCGCGGGCAGGGTCACCCGAGCGCCGACTCCGCCCAGCAGGCAGGCCTCCACCAGTGCCTGGGCCAGACCGCCGTCGGATAGATCGTGGGTCCCGTTCACCAGGCCATCGCGCGACGCGGCGGCGAGCACCTCACCGATCGCCTGCTCACGGGCCAGGTCCACGGCAGGCGGACGACCACCGAGGTGCCCGTGCAGCTCGTGCGCCCATTCGCTGCCGCCGAACTCGTCGCGGGTCTCCCCGAGCAGCCAGACCTCGTCACCGATGTCACCCAGCCCGGTGGGGATCCGCCGGCGCACGTCGTCAATCAGGCCGAGGACCCCGACCACCGGGGTGGGCAGGATGGCTGTGTCTCCGGTCTGGTTGTAGAAGCTGACGTTTCCCCCGGTGACGGGGATGCCGAGAGCCGCGCAACCGTCGGCCAGCCCGCGGACGGCCTGCTCGAATTGCCACATCACACCAGGGTCGGTGGGCGCGCCGAAGTTGAGGCAGTTCGTGACGGCCAGCGGCGTGGCACCGGTGACCGCGACGTTGCGGTAGGCCTCCGCCAGCGCCAGCTGAGTACCGGCGTAGGGGTCCAGCGCGCAGTACCGGGCATTGCAATCGGTGGCCACCGCCACCCCGCGCTGGGTGGCCTCATCAATACGCACCATGCCCGCGTCGCTCGGTTGTGCGAGCACCGTTGCGCCGCGCACGTAGCGGTCGTACTGGTCGGTGATCCACGCTCGCGAGCACAGGCCGGGACTGGCCACCATTCGCAGCACCGTGGCGCGCAGGGCATCCGGTGTGGACGGTCGCGGCAGCATATCCGGAGTGGACGCTTGCAGCGCGTTCTGCGTCGGCGGCCGTTGTACCGCTCGGTGATAGATCGGGCCTTCGTGGGCAACGGTGCGCGGGGGCACGTCCACAACGGTCTCGCCGTGCGATTTGATCACAAGGCGATCGCCATTGGTCACTTCCCCGATCACCGTCGCGGTGACGTCCCATTTGGCACACACTGCCATGAAAGCGTCCACATCAGAGGGACGTACCACGGCGCACATCCGCTCCTGCGACTCGCTGCACAGGATCTCGGCCGCGGTCATGCCCGGCGCCCGTAGCGGCACCGTGTCGAGATCCACCCGCATGCCGCCGTCGCCGGCACTGGCCAGCTCACTGGTCGCGCAGGACAGCCCGGCACCACCGAGATCCTGGATGCCGGCTACCAGACCGGCTTCGAAGAGCTCCAGGCAGCATTCGATCAGCACCTTCTCCGCGAACGGGTCGCCCACTTGAACGCTGGGCAACTTCGTCCGCCCACCCGCCCCCTCATGATCGACGCCGAAGCTCTCGCTGGCCAGCACCGAAACGCCGCCGATGCCGTCGCGGCCGGTCCGCGCGCCAAACAGGACGATCTTGTTGCCGGTGCCGCTGGCGTGCGCGAGATGCAGGTCGGCGACCCGCATCACTCCTACACACAGCGCATTGACCAGCGGGTTGCCTGCATACGACGGATCGAAGGCGACCTCCCCACCGATATTGGGTAGGCCCAGGCAGTTCCCGTAGCCGCCGATACCAGCGACCACGCCGGGCAGCACCCGCGCGGTGTCGGCGGCGTCGGCGGGACCGAAACGTAGCGAGTCCGCGACCGCGATCGGCCGGGCGCCCATGGCCATGATGTCGCGCACGATCCCGCCGACGCCGGTCGCCGCACCCTGATAAGGCTCCACATAAGACGGATGGTTGTGTGATTCGATCTTGAATGTCACCGCCCACCCGTCGCCGACCTCGACGACGCCGGCGTTCTCGCCGATACCGGCGAGCATCCGCTGGCGCATCCCCTCGGTGGTGGTCTCACCGAAATAGCGCAAGTGCACCTTGGAGGACTTGTAGGAGCAGTGCTCGCTCCACATCACCGAGTACATCGCCAGCTCGGCCGCAGTCGGACGGCGCCCGAGGATTTCCAGGATCCGCCCGTACTCGTCCTCAGCCAACCCCAACTCCCTGAACGGCTGCACTTATCAAGCCTACGAGCCGCCGTCAGGAACCAGATGGCGGTTCTGACAGCACCCTGCCTGCCAACCAGCTCCGGTCGCGGCGAGGGTTGTGCCGTGCACGAGCAGGGTTCTCAGGCGCGCACCGCACCGAGCACCGCATCAACGGCGGAGCGGAAGAGGTCCAGCCCGTCGGTCGACGGGCCGGTGAGCGGGTCGATCGCGTGCTCGGGATGTGGCATCAAACCGACCACCCGGCCGTCAGCTGAGGCGATCCCGGCGATGTCGTGCATCGCTCCGTTCGGGCTACTACCCAGGTAGCGGAATACCACCCGGCCATCGCCCTCCAGCTCGGCCAACGTCGACGCATCAGCCACGTACCGGCCCTCCATGGACTTCAACGGAACCACGATCTCAGCGCCGGTGGCGTACCGGCCCGTCCAGGCCGTCGCGCTGCTCTCCACCCGCAGCCGTTGGTCGCGGCAGACGAAGTGCAGCCCGGCATTGCGCACCAGCGCCCCGGGCAGCAGGCCCGCCTCGCAGAGGATCTGAAAGCCGTTGCAGATACCCAGCACCGGCTTGCCGCGACGGGCAGCGTCGATCACGGCGCGCAGCACCGGTTGGTGTGCCGCGATCGCGCCGGCGCGCAGGTAGTCACCGTAGGAGAACCCGCCTGGCACCACCACGGCGTCCACCCCGCGCAGATCGTCATCGGCGTGCCAGAGCGGCACCGGCTCGGCGCCGGCGTGACGCACCGCGCGGGCGGCGTCGACGTCGTCGAGCGTGCCGGGGAAGGTGATGACGCCGATCCGACAGGAGCTCACAGCCAGCGCACCGTCCAGTCCTCGATCACCGGATTGGCGAGCAACTCGGCGGCAATCCGTTGCAGTGTCGCAGCATCGACGTCGTCTTCGACGTCGAGCTCGAAATGTTTGCCCTGTCGCACGTCTCGGACTCCATACAAGCCCAACCGGGGCAACGCACGCGCGATCGCCTGCCCCTGCGGATCGAGAATCTCCGATTTGGGGACGACGTCGACGACCACTCGTGGCACGTTCCGAGGCTACCTGTGCCGGGCCGGTCCATGGCACGCTGGGCGTCGTGCAGATCACCCACCT
>JALZCN010000158.1 GCA_030863045.1 Actinomycetota bacterium
GCCGTGGCTGGATGCCGGCAATGCGCGGCGCGCGGCGGCGATGGCGGCCTACCGGGAGATGCTTCCGCAGCGCTGCACGCCGGTGACGGTTGCGCCGGGCGCCGAACCCGTATACCACCTGGCCGTCATTCAGGTCGACGACCGCCGTGAGGTCGCCGACGCGCTCACCGCAGCCGGCATCGGGTGGGGTGTGCACTACCCGATTCCCTGTCATCAGCAGCCCGCCATGGCCACCGTTCACGAGCTGGCGCCGATCGACCAGACACTGCCGGTGGCAGAGCGTGCCGCTGACCGGATCCTGTCCCTTCCGATGTCCCCGACCCTCACCGTTGAGCAGGTCGCCCGGATCTGCGATGTGCTCGGAGGTGCGCTGTGACAAACGTGCCCAATGTCTTTCAATACGGGGCCAGCGAGCCGAATGGACGCCCGATGGGCTACGAAGAGCAGCTGCAGAAGCCCGCCGGAACCGGCGACGTGCCATCACAGCGTTCGACGACGGGCCGGACTGAACGTCCCACCGACGAACCCGATGGCGGCGGGGTGAGCGCACGCCTGGTGTTGCTGGCGTTGACGATCGTCCTTCTCGGCACTGCCGCCGGGCTCGCCGCCGCGCTGGCCCTGCCGAAAACCTACGGCGCGCGTGCGGAGATTCTCTACAACCTCAGCCCGGAACAGCGAAGCGGCGACCCCCTCCGGCAGAATCGCGAGCTCTCCACCCAGCTGGTGTTCTTGGAGAGCCGCGCCGTGCTCGGGCCGATCGCGCAGAAGCAGGGCCAGCAGTTCAAGGACCTTGACGAAGCCGTCAGCGTGGAGGTTCTGGAGAACAGCAATGTCATCCAGGTCGAGGCGCACGGTGCCACCAAGCTGGCCGCGATGCAGACGCTTCAGGCAGTCATGGACGGGTACCTGGCGCTCGCGGGACAGCCCAGCGGAGTGGCTCGCAACCTCGAGACCCAGCTCGCTGACGCCCGCGCGAACACCGCCACGCTCCAAACGCGGGTAGCGGACCTCACGCCTGCGGTGCTGGCCGGAACCGCCACCCAGACCGCCCTCAACGACGCCCGGGCACAGCTCACCGCATCCATGGATCGGGAGCGGGCGATCCAGGCGCGCATCGACGAGCTCAAACTCACCGGCGAGTTGGGACCCAACGCCCAGCTGCTGACGCCGCCCTACTCGATGCCGGATGCAGTGAGCCCGCAGCCACTGGTCGCGGCTGGCAGCGGTGCGCTGGTCGGAATGATCGTGGCCGGCGGGGTGGTGGCGTTGGGTGCTCGGCGCCGGACGAGGCCGTGAGGACCCGGCTGTGGCCACCTCAACGGTGACAGCCCTCGAGCCATCAACCGCCACCACTGCGCGGAACTCAGCCACTGTTGCGGGTTGGACACTGGTCAGCCGGGTCACTGGGCTGATGCGAGTGGTCGTGATCGGAGCGGTGCTGGGGCCGACCTTTTTCGCCAACACGTTCCAGGCCGGCTACGTCGTCCCGAATCTGGTGTTCACCGTGATCGCCGGGCCGGTACTGGCGATGGTGCTGGTGCCCGGTGTGGTCCGCGCCGTCGGTGCCGGCGGCGCGGCCCGGGCACGGCAGGTGTTCGGCCGGGTGAGCGGGTGGCTGCTCGCCTGCTCGGCCGCGGTGGTCGCGCTGCTGATGATCCTCTCCCCGGTGGTGGCCTGGACGCTGACCTTCGGGATCCCGGATCCCGCTGCCCGGGCTCAGGGCCAGTGGCTCACCACCCTGCTGATCCTGCTCATCGCACCACAGGTTCCGCTGTACATGTTGCTGCACCTAGGCATTGCCGCCCAGCAAGCCCGCGGGCGCTTCGCGCTGGCGGCGGGGGCGCAGGTCGTGGAGAACGTCGTCCTGATCCTGACGGTGGTGCTGGCCGGCTGGTATTACGGGACGGGCCTGGACGTCGAGGACGTGCCGGTCGGCATGGTGATCGCGCTCGGAGTGGGCAGCACTGCGGCCGTTGCGCTGCAGGCGGCGCTGCAATTGTTCGGCACCGCGCGGGTGGGCCTGCTGACCTGCCCGACGATGGGCTGGCGGCATGATCCGGAGACCCGCGAGCTGACCAGCAGGCTGATGCGGTCGGTCGGGGTGGCGGCTTGGCCGGCGGCGGCGATGTACGTGCTGCTCGCGCTGGCCGGCACGGTGCCGGGCGGCGTCTTCGTGGTGCAGCTGTCCTACGCCGTCTTCTATGCGTTGTCCTACATCAGTGCCCGTGCCGTGTCGATGGCCGCGCTGCCCGGGCTGGCTCACGCCGCCGATCGCGAGGACGGCGCTACCTTCGGCTCGGCGTGGCGGCAAGGTCTATCTTATGCCGTCATCGCCAGCCTGCCCCTGCTGGTGCTGCTCGCGGTCCTCTCCACACCCACCGCGAACATCCTCGCCAACGGCGAGCTGCAGCACGCGGCGCTGATCGGCTCACTCGCCACCTGCCTGGGGGTGGTGGCGGTGGCCCAGCTCGTCGGCGGAGTGCACGACATCGGCCGCCAGGCGCTATTCGCGCGGCTGGACGACCACGTTCCGCGCCAGGCCAGCGAGGTGGCTTTCGGTGTGATACTCGTGGCTGCCGCTGCTGCGCTGCTGCTGCCCGCCGATGGCACCCGCCTGACCTGGCTGGTGGTCGCGATCCTGGCAGGTGAACTTGCTGCCGCTGGGACGGTGTTGACCCGGCTGCGTCGGGTGATCCGGCCCGAACGGTTCCTCGAACCCAGAGCCCTGGCTGCTGCGGTGGTGGCCACGCTCGCGATGGTTCCGGTTGTCGTCACGCTGTCGTGGCTCAGCCAGATCCATGGCGGCGACCAGCTCGGCGACCTCGCAGTGCTAACCCTGGGCGGGATTGTGGCGCTCGGGGTCTATTTCCTGGTGCTCCGTGTCGCGGTGCGACGGATAGGGGGTGGGTCATGACACAAACCCTCCCGCCAGGCCGCGGTCCGACTCCCGCCTCCGGCGGGGGTGGTCCGACTCCCGCCTCCGGCGAGGCTGGCCCAAATCCCACATCCGGCGGTACCGGTCTCATTTCTGCGGCCGGTGGATGGCTGGGGCTGGGCGGCGCCGCATGCGCGGTGGTTGGTGGGGTCCTCGCGGCGGCGGCTGGACCGCTGTTCGCGCTCAGCGCCGTCGGGGTGCTGGTGTTGGTCGGGATGTTGGCTGCGGCGGCCTACCGGCCGGTGTTCGCAACCTACGCGTATCTGGGCACCCTGCCGATCATTGCCGGTATCGACCGCGGCAACCTCATCCCACTGGTACGACCCAACGAGGCGCTGCTGGTCGTACTGCTTGCCGGGGCGCTGATCGGCGGTTATCTCCGGTGGTGCCGCGGCGAGCGGATGCCGCTGCAGGTGCACCGGCTCGACCTCCCGCTCGGCGCCTTCGTCCTGATGGCGACGGCGTGGCCGCTGCTGTCTCTGATGCTGCGCGGGCAGGTGCCGGTGGCTTCCGACCTGGCGGCAGTGCTGCCGGTCTGCAAGCTCGTCGCCATCTACCTGCTGGTGCGTTTCAGCGTCACCACCGACGCCCAGTTGGTGCGATGCTTCCGGCTGGTCCTCTGGCCGGGGGCGGTGGTCGCACTGATCGCGATCCTGCAGACACTGAATGTCGGCCCGGTCGTTGCGATGCTGCAGACCGTCTGGACACCTGACAGCAACACCGCCGCGCTCGCCGAGCGGGGCACCACGACGCTCGGTTCGCCGATCGCTACCGGCGACTACATCATCATCTGCTTGACCTTGCTGATCTGTTGTGGAGCCCGGGGGCTGCTGGATCGCCGGGAGCGGCTGGGACTGGGCATCGTGCTCGGTGCGGGTGTGCTGGCCGCCGGTCAGTTCTCCACCTGGATCTCCGGTCTTGTGGTGGCCGTGCTCATCCTGTGGCGCTTCACCACGGTGCGCCGTCGCGCGTTGCGGTTTCTGTGGCTGGTTCCGGTCGCGTTCGCGTTCGGCGCGCCCGCGTTGATCGGCCGGTTGCAGGGATTCAGCGAGTACGGCGTGCCCCGAAGCTGGCTCGGCCGCTGGGACAACCTGTCGAGCTTCTACCTACCGAGGTTCGAGCCCATCAATGTCCTGCTGGGGGTGTCGCCCAACTCGGTGCTACCGGCACCCGAGAGGTGGCGAGAGGTTATTTACCTGGAAAGCGGCTACCTGCAGTTGCTCTGGGTCGGTGGGCTCCCGTTGCTGGCCGCTTTCATCTGGCTGTCGGTTGCGGTGCTGCGCAGAACCAGTGAGCTGATTACCCAACCCCACGGCCAGTCGGACGCTGTGTGGGCGGCGGCCTCAACGCTGTGGGTGTGCTGGTGGTTCGTGATCATCCTTACCGTCCTTGATCCGCATCTGACGCTGCGAGGCACCGGGGATGTGCTTTTCATGCTGATCGGAATCACCATGGGGAGGCTCTGTGTCCAGCGGCGTTGACCAAGCACGCCTGCCCGCTCGATGGGAGCCGGTCGCTCGGCGTGCCGTCGATCTGGTGGTGGTGCTGATCGGTTTGCTGGTCCTCATGATCCCGATGCTGCTCATCGCGATGGCGATCAGGTTGGGAAGCTCGGGGCCTGCGTTGTATCGCCAGCAACGGATCGGCCGTGGTGGCCAACCGTTCACGATGTACAAGTTCCGCACGATGCGGGTGGGTTGCTCTGACGCGCAGCACCGCGAGCTCATCGCTCGCGAGCTGCGAGGGGAGGACACTTCGGTCGGCGGCAGCTGGAAGATCGACAGCGACCCCCGGGTAACCCGGATCGGTTCGATCTTGCGGCGCACCAGCCTCGACGAGCTTCCCCAGCTGATCAACGTCCTGCGGGGGCAGATGGCGTTGGTCGGTCCCCGTCCCTGCCTGGACTGGGAGAAAGAGATGTTTCCGGTCAGGTTCGCCGAGCGCTTTGACGTCCCGCCCGGCCTTACCGGGCTATGGCAGGTCAGCGGGCGCAGCACGATGGGCACGCTGGAGATGTTGGAACTCGACCTGGCCTATGTGCGTGGCTGGAGTTTCTGGACCGATCTCGCGATCCTGCTGCGAACGGTCCCGACACTGCTGCGAGGGCACGGCGCGCGCTGACTGAGATTCTCTGGGGGAGCACCGTATGGCAGCAGTCACTGCGATTCCGCGACTTCCACGTCGGGTTCGGGCGGCCCTGCTCACCGTTCACGTCGTGACGTCGGTCGGATGGCTTGGGCTGTTAGGCGCGCTGGTGGCCCTGGAGGTGATCTGTCTGGCCACCGCCGACCCGGCCGGGCAGGCTTGGATGGACACCGCGATGGCCGCGCTCGCCGTCTGGGTACTCACACCTGTGGTCTTCTCGGCCGCCGTCAGCGGGCTGGTCCTTGCCCTGTCCACACCGTGGGGCCTGGTACGGCACTGGTGGGTGCTCGCCAAGTGTGCGATTGCCATCACGCTGACCGCGGCCGGAGTGATCTTGATGCTGCCGGGGCCGCATCAGATCATCGTTGGCGACGGTCAACCAACCCGCATGCAAACGCTGATTTTCAGGTCGGTCGCGCTGATATTGCTGCTCTTGGCGACGGGAATCTCGGTGGTCAAACCATGGGGCAAGACACCGCACGGCCGACGAGCCCAGCTCGCCGGTAAGCGACCACGTCAGCTGGTTCAGCAAAAGTAGCGGTACAGCAGCGCACCGGCCTGCCTAGTCACGTCGTCAGGCACCGAATCCTCGGTGAAAAGCCGGGTCAACTCGCCGAGCATCAGGCCGGCCTCGGGATAGCTGCGCGCTTGCTCGCCGCCGGCGCGCAGCGTCACGATCTGCCGCTCCTCGGTGGCCCACTTGCGTTTGTACGCGATCAAGCCGGGCTGATCGAGGTCGGACAGCCCCCAGTCGAGCAGCCGGGCTCCTCGCTGCACACCCCAGCGGATCCCGGCCCAGAAGATCGCGTCATTCGGGCGAAGGGCCAGGTGCCCGTGCAGCGATGCCCCGAACTTGTAATAAAG
>JALZCN010000162.1 GCA_030863045.1 Actinomycetota bacterium
CACCGCCTGCGAACCGTTCACTTCGCAGGTATTGCCCTCGAAAATGATCGCCGTCCGCCCTGCGGGCGCGTCTTGAGCGCCGCGCTCGTTGGCAGTGGCGATCAGGCACTGCACGTCGACGTTCGTACAGACATTGTCGGCAATGATGACGTCATAGGTAGGTGGATCTTCGGCGGTGTTGTAGGTCTGGAAGCAGTCGGTGTGTGGACCCTCATCGCGGTAGCCGCCGGCTTTGATGTCCTTGATCGTGTTCCCCATCAACCGATGACCGGATCCGAAGAACCGGATGCCGTCGGCATCGCCCTGAGTACGCGGTATCGACTCGCTTATCGTGTTGCCCCGGGCTGTGATCTGCTCGCCGGCGAGGTAGATACCGGTCCCGTCGGCGCGTTGTACGGTGTTGGACTCGATGATCGTTTCCACGCATTCGAGGCAGGCCAAGCCGTCCTCCGCGGCGTTGTAGATCACATTGTTGCGAGCGACGAGCCCGCGCCCTGCCATCGTCAGCCCGTTTCCTTCTGCGAACCTCAGACCTTGGATGACGACGTGGTCGGCCCTGACGTTCATGCTGCGTACGGTCGCGCCATCGGAGACGATCGTGATCGGCTGTCCGGGCCTTCCCGAGGTCGTTACCTGCAGCTGGGCGTCGGCGAGCCGGTCGCCACTCACACACATCGTGCTGCCGGGCTGAAGCCGTGCCAGCACCGCAGCCGCTAGTTGCGGCTGAGTGACTGTGCTGGTGCAGTCCGGCGGGAGGGGTCCGGCCTGGCCGGACGGAGGTGGATCGACGGGCTGTTGGGGGATCGGGGCCTGGGCATCGGGAGCCAGGTCAGTGGGGGACTCTGAAGCCGTGCAACCGCTGACGATCAACGCCATTCCCACGATGGTGGTGCCGACGACGTGTGTGGTCGAATTCCGGACGGTCACCGCGTTCCCCCACCGCGTATCAGCCCCATTGCCACGACCTTACCCCGGCGGGTAGAAGGGGCTCGTGCGGACTCGGATCGTCGGCCTCGCGGTGCTTGCCGCGGTGCTTGCCATCGGCCTGTTCGGGATACCACTGGCCGCTGGCGTGCTGAAGTACGCGGTGTCCGACGAGCGGACAAAGTTGCTGCGAATGGCCGACGCCGCAGCGGCGGCCGTCGCGGCAGACGTGCTCCGCGGCGACACGCCGACCGACCTTCCCGACCCGAAAGACGAGACCCGCCTTGCGGTCTATGTGAACCGCGGCCTGCGAATCATGGGCACCGGCCCGGAGGGCGGCGACGCACAGGTTCATCGCGCGCTGCGCGGGGAGATCAACACCGGTGACCTCAACGGTGATCTGGTCGTGGCAGTACCGGTGACCCATGACAGCAACGTGATCGGCGCGGTGCGCGCGGCAAGCCCGCGCGCCGCGATCTACCGCCAGATCGCGCTGGTGTGGTTGGGCATGCTCGGTCTGGCCGGCCTGGCAATCGGTACGGTCTGGTTGGTCGCCCGCCGTCAGGCCCGGCGGCTAGCGCGTCCGCTCGAAGAGCTTTCTGATGCCGCGCGCCGCCTGGGCCAAGGCGACTTCAGTGTCCGAACCACACCGGCGGACATCCCTGAAATCGACTCCGTCGGCTCGGCGCTGAACAGCACTGCCGGGCGCCTGGACGACATGCTCGCCCGCGAACGCTCCTTCTCCGCCGATGCGTCGCACCAGTTGCGTACTCCGCTGACCGGATTGCGGCTGCGACTCGAGTCGGCGCTGGTCCGTCCAGGGGAGGACCTTCGCCACGCCATCACCGACGGAATCGCCGCAGCGGACCGGCTGGAGCAGACCATCGAGGAACTGCTGGCCCTGGCCCGAGATACCCGCAGCTCCAACGCCACGCCGCTGGATCTCTCCGGCCTGCTCGACGAAATCGAGCGCGGTTGGCATGATCGGCTAGCCGCCCAGGATCGCACACTCCGGGTGGCGGTCGACCCCCAGGCCCCGACGTCACTCGCCTCGACGGCAGCCGTGCGGCAAGTGCTCACGGTGCTGCTGGACAACGCCGCCACCCATGGTTCGGGCACCGTATCGGTGGCAGTGCGCAATGCCGCCGACGCGCTGGCCATCGACGTGTCTGACGAGGGCGCCGGCATCACGGCTCCCGAACCGGAGCTGTTCACCCGGCGATCACGCCTCGCCGACGGGCACGGCATCGGGCTCGCGCTGGCCCGCAGTCTGGCCGAAGCGGAAGGCGGCAGGCTACGACTGACCCGCCCTACCCCGCCGACCTTCACGCTCCTGGTTCCCGCCCAGGGATAGACGTGGCGGCGGGCGAAGTAAGGCACTTCGAGCGGGTGAGCACAGCATGACCGGTTGACCGGGAGTACGCGCAAGCCACTCACACGCCCGAGCTTCGTAGGAAGCGAGTTCAGTGCTGGAGCGGGAAACCGGCGAGGCCTTTCCAGGCCAGTGCCGCGGTCAGTGCGACTGCCTCCTCCTTGGGCAGCTCCTGGCGGCGTGTGAGCCAGTAGCGGGCACCGTGCTCGCTGATCCCCACGACTCCGACCGCGACCAACCATGCACGGTCGGCGTCCAACCCGGCATCGGCCACCACGGCCTGCGCGATCGCCTGCACGCAGGTGGTGTAAGTGTGCTCCACGATGGCGTGCACGGGCGCCTGATTACGCAGGTCAGACTCGAAGACAAGCCGGAATGCTCCCCCGTCACCGTCAACGAAGTCGAAGTAGGCCCCAACCGCGTTGCGTACCCGCTGGCGGTTGTCATGGGTCTCCTCGATCGCCCCCCGAACCCGGCGCACCAGCTCGTCGGTGTGGCGCTCCAGCAGCGCCACATACAGCTCGAGCTTGCCGGGAAAGTGCTGATAAAGCACCGGTTTGCTGACTCCGGCGCGTTCGGCGATATCGTCCATGACGGTGGCGTGGTAGCCGTTGCTGACGAAGACGTCGGTCGCTGCGGCGAGGAGTTGAGCGCGCCGCTCGTCCCGGGGCATCCGTACCCCACGGGGGACCGCGCTTGCGCCGGTCGACACTGTCCCGGTCATCGGCCTCCTCCGCCTCCCGCCCGATCTGACAAACCCTACTCGTCGGTATCCACTGCCATCTCCGGGAGAGCGAGGCTCGGCCCGCGAAGGCACATCCCCTACTGGCGCATCCGGATCTGCACAGGGCGCGCCCATCTCCGTCGCCGCGCCAGGTTCGGCGTGATCGACGCCATGCACCGTCGCGGGTAGTGATGTGCACAGCACTGTGCGTGGCTGTGCCATCCTTGCGCGGTGATCCGCCCGACGCGAGCCGACCCCCCGGTCCG
>JALZCN010000166.1 GCA_030863045.1 Actinomycetota bacterium
GGGCCAGCCGGGTCGGGTCCGGCCGCAGCAGGAAGGACACCAGCCAACCCAACGGTTCGGAGCTGGCCAGCGCCTTGTCCGCGGCGTCGGATCCAGCCCACCGCTCGGCATCGGTGAGCACCTCGACGGCCAGCTCGAGCTGCTCGGGATCCACCGCCTCGGGACCCACGGCGAGGTCGTCGGCCAGCCCGGCGAGTATGTAGTTATTGCCTGGGTCAACGGCCGGGATGAGGTCCCCGACGCGCGCCTGCTCCGTAACCCTCGACCAGGTGGACACCTCGTCGAGGTCATGCCCCCCCTGGCTCTCATCGCCGCTGCCCAGATAGTGGGCCAGCGAGCGGGTGGAGCCGAAGACCTCGATACGGCCGTTGCTGCCGAGGAAGACCGGTGCGTCGTCGAGGTAGCAGCGCAGCGTGTAGTGCTCACCCAGATCACTGGTGATTCTGATGGGGTCAATGCCGACCTCCGACCAGAACGCCAGCGCGGGATCGTCGGCGGGCTCGGCTTCGCGGGCCGCCAATGCCGCTTCGTTCTCGTCGGCGGCCTGGTCCTCGGTGGCGAGGTCCTCAGCTGCGTTGTCGGCCTCGGACAGTTCGGTGGCCGCCGCCTCCAGCGCCACCACGTCGACGTCGGGAGTGCGGATCACCCCGTCGACGGCATCGATCACCTCGTCCCACCGCTGGGCCACCACGGTGCACAGCGCCTCCCACTGCCGCCCACCCTCCCGGCCGCCGAAAGCCAGCACCCCTCCCTCGAGCATGGTGAAGCCGGGAGTGGAGTCGAGCACCTCGTGCACCACATCCAGGCCACAGACGTCGGCCAGCGAGCGGGCCATCGACACCACGTCGGCGAGCTCCCCGATCATCCAGGTGTCCAGTGATTGCGCGACGAGCTCGGGGACACCGACCAGGTCGTAACGGTGGGATTCCGTGGGTCGCAGGTCCGCGGCGGGCAACCGCGGCACCAGCGCCCAGGCCGGGTGGTCGGCGAGGTCGTGGTCACTGGTGGTGCGCACAAAACCGACCAGCGCCGCGACGTCGGCGAAGGCGTACAAATTCTCGTCTCTGCCGAGGAACGCTTCCCATTCCTCGCCGTCCTCACGCCAGCGGGGCGCCCACAGCGTCACCAGGTCACCCGCGGTCAGGGAAAGCTCGATCGGCACAATGTCCGCAGCCATGCGCGGCAGCGTAACTCTTGTCACGGCCGCACTCGCCAGCCGTCGAGGTTGGCACGAATCGCGGCCTCGAATAACTCACCGGGTGGACCGGCCGCAGCCGGCATCGCAGAGCGCAGTTCCAGGGAGACCAGGCCGTGCACGTTCGCCCACAGCGCGGTCGCGAGACGGATGGAGTCGACGGCGCGCAACAGGCCGGCCGTAGTCGCCCTGCGCACCGTGTCGAGCAACGGGATGAACGTAGCCTCGGCGTGTGCCCAGTCCTGTGTTTCGGGCTCAAAGCCGGGCACCGACGAACTGAACATCACCGTATACAAGTGTGGATCGGCCAGCGCGCTTGCCCGGTAGGCGTGGGCGAGCGCGAGGATGTCGGCCAACGGGTCGTCAGAGGGCGTCACGGTGTCCAAATGGGCCGCGAATCTGGTGAAAGCCTCGATAAACAACGCCCGAAGAATTCCCGGCTTACCCCCGAACAGCGCGTACACCGCGCTGGTCGAAGTGCCCGCGGCGGCTGCGAGTCTGCGCAGGCTCAGCGCGCCCGGGCCCTCGGAGGTGAGCAGCTCTCCCGCCGTGTCGAGCAGGCGGATCCGTAGCGCATCGTCGTGCAGTTTGGGTCGAGGCACGTGACCACCATATTCCAACACTGTTTTATAACAGCGTAGGAAACACCAGAGGTTCCGATTCCTCAAGACCGATCACGCGAACGTGCTTGAGCAGGGACGACATTTCTGGGACTCAGACCCGGCTGATCAGCTCCCGCAACAGCGTGCCCATACGGGTGGCGGTGTCGGCGGCAGCGGCAAGCATTTCCTGGATATTGAGCGGGGCCGCAGCGATACCGGCGGCGAGGTTGGTGACCAGCGAAATCCCCAGCACCTCAGCGTCGGCGACACGCGCGGCGATGGCCTCCAGAACGGTGGACATCCCGACCAGGTCGGCACCCAGCGTGCGCAACATGCGAATTTCTGCCGGGGTCTCGAAATGTGGCCCGGACACGCCGGCGTAGACCCCTTCGGCCAGCGTCGGGTCAATTTCCCGGGCCAGCGCGCGCAACCGGGGGGAGTAGGTGTCGGTGAGGTCGACGAATCGCGGCCCGATCAGGGGGGAGCTCGCGGTGAGGTTCAGATGATCGGAGATCAGCACCGGCTGCCCGGGCACGAACCCCTTAGCGATACCCCCCGCAGCGTTGGTGAGCACCACCACCCGCACGCCCGCTGCGCAGGCGGTGCGTACTCCCTGCACGACCTGGCTTACTCCATAACCCTCGTAGATATGCGTGCGACCGAGTAGTACCAGGACGCGCCTTGTGCCCAGCTGTACCGCCCGGACCGTTCCGGCGTGGTCGATGACCTGCGGTGCGACGAAGCCGGGCAGGTCTGTGAACGGAATCTCGACAGTGGGAGCACCCAGCGCATCGGCTGCCCGGCGCCAGCCGCTGCCGAGTACCACGGCGATGTCGTATGCAGACATCCCGGTGCGCTGGGTGAGTACGGCCGCGGCGTCCTGGGCGATCTTTACCGGGTCAGCCACGACCGGCAGCCTATGGTCTACAACCCGGGAGTGAACTTCGCCGTCACCGGTTCGAACAGTTTCGTGCGCCCGGCCCCCTCGCGCTCAGTCGGCACGGTGACGGACACCATCCAGAGCTCCGCCTTGGTCGCCACCAGCCGCAGATACGTGGTCCGGCGCAGCTCGCCGCCCTCCTCGGTCCGGAAGGTGGCGTCCACCGCGCCACCGGACAGCCGCTGGCGCTGGGTCTCGACGAGTTGGGGCAACCCCTGTGCCAGTTTGCGCAGATAGGTGGTCAGGTACTGCTCGACGCCGCCAGGCAGCTCACCGGTGATGCGCTCCACGGCGATGACCTCCGAACCGTCCGGCGAGACGAAGCGCAGTACGGTGCCAGAGTTGTTCCCGAGCGCCCGCCGCTCACGGAACTCGGGCCAGCGCTGCGGCACGCTGATCGTGAACCGGGCCGGTCGCGTACCGTCCGGCTCGGCGATCTGAAGCACTCGGGACGCCAGTACCACGTCGTCAGTGCTCGCCCCCACGGCGGCTCGGGTTCCGAGGTAGGGCAGGGCAGGTTTGCCCCCGATGATCCGGGCGGCGGTGAAACCGGTGATCGCGGCGCCGAGGAACAGCAACACAGCCAGCGTCCACAGCATCACCCGGCGAGCCGTGCCGGTGGTGCCTGTCGTGACACCGGCGATGGGGCCGGTGCGCTCGACCCGGTGCGCAGCGGCGGCGACGCCACTGGCGCCGGAGGACCGGGCGAAGGGCAACGGGCCTGGGTCGGCGGCGAGTTGCCCGGTCCGACGGCGCGGCGTCTGGTTGGCGTTTGGAGCGGTGCTGACGGGGTTCGTCGCAGGGACCGGGACCGGGACCGGGACGTGGACGGGAGGTGGCCCGGGCTCGGGATCAGCCGCCTCGGGCGGCGCCCCCAGCAGCCGGCGTACCTGCGACAATGGCATCCGGCGCGCTGGATCCTTGACCATCAAGCCGCCGATCACCTCAGCGAGCGGTCCGGAACACGACGGCCTGGGCACCTCACCCTGCACCACCGCGGCGACCGTCGCCATCGCGGTTCCCGCGTCGTAAGGAGGCCTGCCCTCGACCGCGGCGAATAGCGTCGCGCCGAGCCCCCACAGATCCGACGCGGGGTTGACCGGTCCGCCGGAGGCGATCTCGGGAGCGATGTAAGCAGGCGAGCCCAGCATCAGACCGGTCGCGGTCAACGTCTGATCGGCCGGGTTGCGAGCGATCCCGAAGTCGGTGAGCTTGATCCGACCGTCGTGCGCCATCAGCACGTTGCCGGGCTTGACATCCCGGTGTGTGATGCCGGCCGCGTGTGCGGCCTGCAAGGCCGCCGCCACGGCAGCCCCGATAGCGATCACCCGCTGTGGCGGTAGGCCTCCGTCCTGCAATAGCTCGGCCAGGCTACGGGATGCCACCAGCTCCATCACCACGAATGGCGCAGCGCCTTCCCGGGCGACGTCGTACAGGGTCACCACATTGGGATGCGACAGGGCGGCGATAGCTCGGGCCTCACGCAACGAACGCTCCCGCAACGCGTCCGCCTCGGCATCGGGAATGCCGGGGGGTAGCAGAACCTCCTTGATCGCGACCGCTCGTCCGAGCACCTCATCGTGCGCCGACCAGACCGTGCCCATGGTGCCCCGACCCAACACCGCGTCCAGCCGGTACCGGCCCGCTACCAAGC
>JALZCN010000204.1 GCA_030863045.1 Actinomycetota bacterium
CGGCTACCCCTGACGGGATCCGGGCGGCGGCGCGTCAGGCCGCGGCGGCCGCTGAAGGTGCGCGAGAGCTGGAACTCGGCGCGGTGGCCACCACGATCAGCCAGGCGTTGAGCGGGACGCGATCGGCCACCGCGGCGAGCCAGCTGTCGACCTCATGGGATACCGCCATCTCGACGTGGAGCGCCGACGTGGCAGCTCACGCACAACGGCTCACCGGCAGCGCGAGCACCTATGCGAGCAACGACGTCGGCAGCGCGGACAGGTTCCGGTGTACCCGCGCGAGCAGGGCGTTCTAGGTGGCCAGTATCGGCGACATCAGGGCGTGGCTGCCCGGTGAGCTGGACAGTGCCTTCGACGCCCTGAGCGCGCGACGCGACAGCCTGATCGGGCTCGACGACGAGCTTCTGGCAGCTAGGGTGCCTGACGGCTGGACCGGGAAGGCCGCGACCGCCGCGACCGCCGCACACGGCGCATTGTCGGAACGGGCGCGCCGCATCGTCGCCGGGATTTCAGCGGTTCGCCGTGCCACCGGCGAGGCCTCCGACGCGGTGTCAGCTATCCAGCGCGGGCTCGCCGAGGCGGAGGATCTGGCCCGTGCCTACGGGTTCGCGGTGTGCGGCGACGGCACCGTGATCGACGTGCACCCGCCGACCATCCCGGATCCCGCGCAGGCGCAGGAAGTCCAACGAGAGCGGGCGCAGGTGCAGGCCGAGGTCGTGGATCGGCTCGAGCAGATCCTGCGCCGCGCGAACGACGTCGACGCCGATTTCGCGGCCGTGCTCGGCCGGGCGGCCCGCGGCGAGATCGATGACGGCACCGGGTTATCCCTCGCCGCGGCCGCGGCCATCGGTGATGGGGCTGGTCGTCTGTCCACGATCGGTCCACCGGACAGCGGCACTCCAGGGGACAACGCGGGCTGGTGGGCGTCGCTGTCCGACGAGGAGCGGCGCGCGCTGATCGATCAGAACCCCGGCGCGCTTGGCAATCTGGACGGCCTACCGGCTGCTGTGCGCGACGAGGCCAACCGGGCCAGGCTCGACGACGAGCGCGCCGCTCTGGAAGCCGAACGGGACCGGTTGCAGGCGGACCTGGACGACAACTGGTTCGGTGGTGTGTTCACCAATGCCGACGCCGCACTGGAGGACGTCAACGCCAAGCTGGCGTCTCTGGACCGGATCGAGCAGACACTCGATCAGCCGGGCGAGCGCCAGCTGCTCGCGCTTGACCTGTCCGGTGAGCGCGCTGAGGCCGCCGTCGCGGTGGGCAACGTTGACACTGCCGATCACGTGGCGGTGTTCACCCCCGGCCTCGGCAGCACGGTGGACGGCGACCTCCAGCGCTATGACGACAACATGGATCAGTTGCGGCGGCAGGCGCAATACGAGTCGAACCGTTACGGGGACGGAGGATCGGTGGCGGCGGTCACCTGGATCGGCTACCAAGCGCCGCAGCCGGGTTTCGGGGGCTTCAACCCGTTGGATTCGGATTCGGTGCTGCACGACGACTCGGCGCGGGCGGGTGGGGCGGATCTGGCGGAGTTCTACCGGGGTATTGACGCCTCGCGGGCCACGAACCCGCACCTCACCGCCCTGGGCCACTCCTATGGGTCGACCACCACTGGGTTTGCGCTGCAGGAGCGCACTGGCGTGGACGACGCGGTGTTCTTCGGCTCCCCCGGGATCGGCACCTCGCATATCGAGGACATTCAGGTTACCGAGGGGCACAGCTACCGGATCGAGGCGCGCAATGACTTCGTCGCCGACACCGGCCACTTCGGCATCGACCCGACGCACGTCGACGGCCTGACGGGGCTTTCCGCCCGCGAGGAGACGCTTGCGGACGGTCGGCGCCTCGCCGAGTCGACCGGACACAGTGGCTACCTGACCCCGGACTCCACAAGCCACTACAACCTGAGCGTCGTGGTCGCCGGCTTACCCAATGGCCGAGTCGAAGACAGCGGCCGAGGGCTGGGCGACATCGGATCCTGGCCGATCCCAGCGACTTACTGATGAACAGGCTGGTGGCCGCCCTAGCGATCGCCCTCCTGGCAGCGGGTTGCGGCTTCATTGGATCGGAGAGCGAGGACATGGACGAGAAGCTCACCACGCTTGCGCAGCGCCCGCCCATCGAGGACATCCGGGTGACTTACGAGGAGATGCAGGCGCGGCTTCGGGACCGGCTCTCCGCCGAGGTGGGGCCGCTGCAGTGGGTCAATGACCAGAACTTCAGTGGGGCCGGCTGCGCCGACTTTACTAACGTCGGTGGGCAGAGCCTTACCTTGGACTCCTGGACTTCGAAGGGGAACCTGCCCGACGCGCGGTGGCACGACGCCGTCCGGATCGTCGCCGAGGTGACCGGTGAATACGGCTTCGGTCCGCCGCAGACGATCGTGGACCGACCGAGCGACCACGAGATCACCGCGACCGACCCTTACGGGGCGAAGTACCTGTTCGGCACCGCCGCCAATACGGTGTTGCTGGTCAGCACCGGTTGCCACCTGCCCGCGAAGGCGCACCCGGGTGCGCGATAACCGCACCGTTGGAGTACAGCTGCGGTGGTGCGGGCAGTGTGCACCGCGGCGGAGATGCTGCCGGCTGCCAGGTCGCCAGCTCTGCACGCGCCGAATTCGACAGGAGAGTTGCCCGCTCCGCTGAGAACAGCCCTGGTGTCGAACTCGGCGACAACAGAGCGGGTCATGGTCACCCGCTACTCAGAGCCGGATGGCGGCCGGCGAAGGAGGTTCCAGGATGGCGCCGCGTTGAGGGTTTCGGCGTCGAAGCCGGCCGTCTTGCGGTACTGCGCCGCGATCGCCTCGAGCTCGTCGCGGGTCATCACGTCTTCGATGCTGGTGAAGCCGTCCGGTGCTCGTTGTTCGACCAGCTGCAGCACCCGCTCGGGACCGCCCTGCCGGTTGGCCACCACCAGCGCGTTCATGCGTTCCCGGCGGGCGGCCTCATAGGCCGCGAGCCCGGTCACCGGGTCGTCGGCGCGGGCCAGCTCCCACGCCAGCACCCGACCGTCGATGATCGCCTGGGTGCCCCCGTTGGATCCCATCGGGTACATCGGATGTGCCGCGTCGCCGAGCAGGCTGACCCGGCCTGTTCCCCAGTGCGGCAACGGATCACGATCCACCATCGGGTACTCCCAGATTCGCGGCGCGGCGCGGACCAGTGCCGGCACGTCGAGCCAGTCGAAGCATCGATCGGCCACGTGCGGTAGCACATCATCCAGCCCGCCCAGGTGGTGCCAGTCCCCCAACGGGGCGTCGGTGGGTCGACCCAACCGCACCGCGATCCCCCAATTCACCGCGGATCGGCCGCGCTGCTCGGCGGACCGCGAGACCGGGTAGGCGACCACTATGGGATTGGCCCCGGACAGGATCATCGTGCGACCGCCGAGAAACGGCTCGGTCTCGGTCAGGCCCCGCCACAGATGGACGCCGCTCCAGATCGGTGGGCCCTCGCCGGGATGCAGCTGTGCGCGTACCGCGGAGTTGATGCCATCGGCGCCGATCAGCACGCCGGCCGGCTCCACCAGGAGCCGACCGGTTCGCCGGTCCCGCAGCTCGACCGCTACGTAAGCATCGCTTTGCTCGAAGCGTTCAATGGCCAACCCAGCGCGGACCGCGCCAGCACCTAGGCGCTGCCGCACGGCGCGCAGCATCAGCATCTGCAGCTCGCCTCGATGAATCGAGTACTGCGGCCAGCGATAACCGGCGGCCAGGCCCCGGGGCTCCACCCAGATCCGGCTGCCGAAACGGTCGTGATAGATCAGCTCCTGGGTTGGGATGCCGGTGGCCGCCAGCTCGCCGGCCAACCCCAGCTCGACGAGCTCGCGGGTGGCGTGCGGGAGGATGTTGATGCCCACGCCGACCGCCCGGAGCTCGTGAGCTGCGTCGACGACCCGCACCTCGATGCCCGCCGCATGCAGGCTCAACGCCGCGGACAGGCCGCCGAGGCCAGCCCCGACAATTAAGACATTCACGACAATATCTTCCGGTACAACAGTGCAGTGTGCCAGGCGACACACGGTCCACGAATCCAAGTCGGAACCGGCACTACATGACAGTGGTACTGTCATGACAGTTCCACTGTCACGTGGAGAGGACGCTCGTGGCCGACGAGCTCACGATCGCGGAGCTGGCCGCCCGAACCGGCATCAGTGTTCGCACGATCCGCTTCTACGCCGGCATGGGCTTGATCCCGCCACCGACCGTGCGGGGTCGGCTGGGCCTATATGACCAGCGGCACGTGGCTCGCCTGGAGCTGATCCGTGATTTGCAGGGGTTGGGTTTCACGCTGGCGGCCATCGAGGGTTACCTCGCTCGGATCCCGCTGGACCGCTCACCGGAGGACCTCGCCCTGCACCGGGCCTTGCTCGCGCCGTGGCTACCCGAGGAACCTCAAACGGTGGATCAGGCCGAGCTCGCGGCCCGCGCCGGTCGAGCTCTGGATGACGAGGCACTCGCCCGGCTGGTGACGCTGGGCGTGATCCGACCTGACGGGCAGGCATGGACGCTCACCAGCTCCGACATGCTGGGTTACGGGCTGAGCCTGCTCGAAACCGAGATGGACTTCGACGTGCAGCTGGCTTCCCACCAGATCATCGAGCGGCACACCAGCGCGCTGGCGACCGAGTTGGTGGCGCTGTTCCACGACACCGTCTTACGTGAGTACTGCGCGCGTGGGCGCCCGCCCGAGCTACGCGACCGCCTGATCGCCTTGCTGGAGCGGCTCAAGCCGATCACAGTCGACGGTGTTGTGACCAATTTCCAGCTCGCCATCAATCGGGCGATCCGCGAATCCGCCGTTCCGGAAGCACCTGCACAGACTGGGAGCCCCTGATGACTGTGTCCGGCCACCAGGCCTATCTCTACGACGCGCTGCGCACCCCTCGGGGTAAGGGCAAGCCGACCGGCGCCCTGCACGGCGTCAAACCGATCTCCCTGGTCATCGGCCTGATCGACGAGTTGCGCAGCCGGCACCCGAACCTGGACCCGGCGCGGATCGACGACATCGTGCTCGGGGTGGTCTCCCCGGTGGGCGACCAGGGTGCGGACATCTCACGGGCCGCGGTGTTGGTCGCCGGGTTGCCCGACACCGTCGCCGGGTTGCAGATTAACCGGTTCTGCGCCTCAGGCCTGGAGGCGGTCAACCTCGGCGCCATGAAGGTCCGCTCGGGCTGGGAGGACCTGGTGCTCACCGGCGGCGTGGAGTCCATGTCGCGGGTGCCGATGAGCTCCGCCGGTGGCGCGTTGGTAATGGACCCGGAAACCGCCTACGCCGCTCGCATCATCCCCCAAGGCATCAGCGCCGATCTGATCGCCACCATCGAGGGCTTCACCCGCGACGACGTCGACTCCTACGCCGTGGAATCCCAGCACCGCGCGGCAAAGGCGTGGAGCAACGGGTACTTCAGCCGGTCGGTGGTGCCGGTGCGCGACCGCGTCGGGACCGTGGTTTTGGACCGCGACGAGCATCTGCGCCCGGATACCACGATGGCAGGCCTGGGCGCGCTGCGGCCGTCCTTCGCCGACCTCGGCGAGCAGGCCGGATTCGACGCTGTTGCGCTGCAGCGCTACCACTGGGTGGAGCGCATCGACCACGTGCACCACGCCGGCAACTCCGCGGGGATCGTGGACGGTGCCGCGCTGGCGGTGGTCGGTTCCGAGCAGGTC
>JALZCN010000207.1 GCA_030863045.1 Actinomycetota bacterium
GGGCTTGGGATGGGTTTCGATCGAAGCCCCGCCAGCAGCGTCGATGGTCTTCTCGTCAGCCCCCTGCTCGCGCAGCTGCGCGGCCAGCGCCTCCCAACGCAGGCGCACCTGATGCGGCGCCCCACCGCGGTCTCGGCTCACCTCCAGGTACACCGAGGCGATCGGACCGGGATGCACGGCCAGCTCGCGGGGGATCTCTGGCAGCAAGAAAGTCCTCCTCGTCATCGTCGTCGCACGTTCTGGGCACGTTGCGCTGGACCCACTTCGAGTACCCGAGATCGGGCTGGGTTATCCCCGCCACCACAGAGAGCACTGTCAGCGCACGATGATCATGTCAGCGAGCCAGCCACCGGCCCAGGACGACGCCCGCGCCAGCCGCGGCCAGCGCACCGAGCAGTCCGTGGTGCTGTGAGGCCCACAGCTGCAGGCTCCAGGATCGCGCGCGGTCGTCGAAGCGGCCGTGGGCGCCAAATCGCGCCCCCCAGGCCCGTCGGCAGGCTTGAAGAGGTTCGCGGGCTGGTCGTTGGGCCGCGACTCGCCGGTCTGCTGCGACAAGAAGGCGGTACGTGCCAGGTAGCGGTCCAGCAGCCCGGGCGCGACCTTATCGGCCACCATGGTCGCGACCGTGCTGGCACCGACCCAGTACTCCCGGCGCTGAGGGTGATCGGCCGCGTATACGATCGCGCGGGCGGCCACCTCGGGCTGGTAGATCGGGGGCACCGGCTGCGCCCTTTGTGGCAGGCGGGAGAGCACCCAGTCGAACTGCGGGGTGTTCACCGCGGGCAACTGCACCATCGTGGTGTGCAACCCACTGCCCTCGTGCAGCAGCTCGGCCCGCAGCGAGTCGTGCATTCCCTGGATCGCGTGCTTGGCGGCGCAGTAGGCGGACTGCAGTGGGATGCCTCGGTAGGCCAGTGCCGAGCCGACCTGGACGATGGCGCCACGGTCGCGGGGCCTCATCCGGTCCAGCGCGGCGCGGGTGCCCCACACGTAGCCGAGATAGGTCACCTCGGTGGCGCGGCGGAACTCCTCGGGACGGATGTCGACGAAGCGGGCGAACACCGCGGAGAAGGCCACGTTCACCCATACGTCAATCTCGCCGAGCTCGCGTTCGGCGTGCTCGGCGGCCGCCTCGACTTGCTTCTGATCGGCCACGTCGGTGGGGATCGCCAGCGCGGTGCCACCGGCCTCGCGGACCTCCCGCGCGGCGCCGTTCAGCCCGATCTCGCCGCGCGCCAGCAACGCCACCGCATCTCCCCGGGCGCCGAACTGTCGTGCCGTCGCCCGACCGATGCCGCCGCTCGCACCAGTGACCACAACGACGCTCACTGCGGTCTCCTCTCGGTCGTCATGACGGTGAGGTAACTGCGGGCGACGTTGCGCAGCCGACCGATCAAGCGAATCTCATCCGGAACAGCAAATACTTGCCCCGTCGGTCAGCGGTTCATGCGGCGTCGACCGTAGGCAGGCGCGACGAGCGCGATCCCCACGGCGGCGACCGCAACCTGCAACGCGATCTCGATCCAGTCGATGCCAGGCGTGACGGCGACCCCTAGGAACTGAGCAATCACGGTGCCCACTACGGCCCCGACGATGCCGAGAAGGATCGTGAGCCAGATCGGGATGTCCTGCTTGCCGGGCAGGACTAGCCGGGCGAGCGCTCCGACGACCAGACCGATCACGATGGCAACGATGATGGCGATGACGACGCCGGTGATTATCATGCCGCTCCCTCCAGGCCGACAGGCAGGAACGTGTCCCGCTTGCCTGACATCCCAATACCCGGTGAGGCCGCCGACCACACCATCACAGGACGGGGTCGTGCTCGACAGCTCGCGCATCGGGGGTTTCAGCAATGAATCCGGTCATGAGGAACGGTTGCGCGCCACGGTTCACGGGGATTCGAACATAAACGAAGATTGCACCGCACACCGAGGGGGTACCGACTCGCCGTGAATGGTGCGCGACGAGGACCGCGCGGGGTTTCTGCCCGCGACGGGGCGCTGGACGCGGAAGCCAAGCGTCGGCGGCCGAGCCCAGATGGTGCCCATGCCACGAGCACGCCGTCCTCCGGCGATGTGCGGGAGGAGCCGTCGCCTGGAGCCGCCCGTCGCGAACACGGCCATCGTCTCGTGCGGTTCGGCGGCATCGCCTGGGCGTTGCTGGGCATTGCCGGCCTGCTTGTGCTCGGGTGGTTGGTGGCGAACCGGCTCGCGGTGGTGGTGGTCCCAATGCTGCTGGCGCTGTTTCCTGCCGCGCTGCTCGCGCCCGCGGTGAACTGGCTCAACCGGTACCGCATACCTCGCCCACTGGCCACGTTGCTCGTGGTGCTGTTGGCGGGGGCCGTGGTGGGCGGGGTATTCGCGCTTGTCGTCCCTGCCTTCACCGCCCAGCTACCCGCGCTGGCCGAGTCACTGACCAGCGCGGCGGACCGGCTGCGCAGTTTGATCGACCGATTGCCCGGGGGCCAGGCGGATACCGCGAGCGATCTCATCCTGCAGGCCGCGCGCGGGGCCTTCGGTGGGCTCGGTACCGCATTAATGACCGGAATCAACGTCTTGGTCGGTCTCGTGCTCCTGGTCGCCGTGCTCGTCTGTTACCTGACCAGCGGTCGACGGATTGTCAGCACGGCCCTCACGCTGCTACCGGCCCACCGGCGGACCGCGGCTCGCGAGCTCGCCGACCGCCTCTGGCACACGCTCAGGTCGTACACCCGAGCGTTGTTTTTGGTGGCGTTGTTCGACGCGGCGTCGGTCGGGCTAGGGCTGTGGTTGCTCGGGGTACCCCTCGTGCTGCCGCTGGCGGTGCTGATCTTCTTCGGTGCATTCGTCCCCTACATCGGCGCGTTCCTGTCCGGGCTGAGCGCCGTACTCGTCGCATTCGCCGACGGCGGGCTGGCTAACGCGCTGGCCGTGCTGGCGCTGATCATCGTGGTGCAGCAGATCGAGGGCAACGTCGTGCAACCACTGCTGATGGGCAAGGTCACACGGCTGTCCGCGTTCACGGTGATCGTCGCCGTGTCGATCGGCGCCACGCTGCTGGGCGTGCTGGGTGCCCTGCTCGCGGTTCCGACAGCCGCCTGCATCGCCCAAGCGGTCGCCTTCGCCCGCGAGGACGACCGCCATTGGACTCGTCAAGATTGAATGACCCCCGCCGATATTGGGTTATGCAGATCGGCTACCCGGCGTAGCCCTGCCGCATGTCTTGCACGATGCGTGGTTGGTCGAGCGTTGACGGAGCCAGCTGCTGCGGACTTCGGTCGCGAGGGAACACCGCAGCGGCCCGCAGCACCGCGCCGTCGAGGAAACGGAGAGACGGGGCGTCGAGGGAGAGCCTCAGCTCGGGCGGTATCCCGCCGATTTGCGCCAGCACAAATCCCCAGTCGCCGAAGCTTGGCACGTGCACGTGGTACGGCGTGACAGCCAGCCCGGCCGAGGCCACCGTCGACACGATCCGCCAATAGGCAGTCGGGGTGGAGTACGGGCTGCCGGACTGCACCACCACGAGACCACTGGGGTTCAACGCAGTGGCCATCAGGCCGTAGAACTCGGTGGAATACAGCCGACCAAGCACCGGGGTATCCGGATCGGGCAGGTCCACGATGACAGCATCGAAGCCCTGCGCCGGTCTCTCACGCAGCCACCGGAACGCATCGTCGACCACCACGTCCACCCGCGGGTCACGCAGAGCGCCGTCGTTGAGGTCGGCCAACCGGGTGCTGGACAGCTCGATCACCGCGGGGTCCAGCTCTACCTGGACCACCTCGCGAACCGACGGGTGGCGCAGGACGTCGCGGGTGACTAACCCGTCGCCGCCACCCAGGATGAGGACCCGCTGAGGATCCCGCGCAAGCGCGGGGTGGACCAGCGTCTCGGTGTAGCGGTGTTCGTCCAGACTGGAGAACTGTAGGTCTCCGTCCAGGTACAGGCGGACGTCGTTGCCGCGTTCGGTCACCACGATCTGCTGGTAGTTCGACTGCTCGGCGGCCACCACCGGATCGGCGTAGAGCCGCTGCCGCGCCGTCACCTCGATGTCGGCCGAGTGCACGAGCAGTACCCCGAGCAGGGTGGCCGCGGCCAGCAGCGCTGCAGTCGACCCATGCCGCGCTCTGCGGGTCAGCTGTGAGCGCAGCAGGAAGGCGGCGACGACCGCCGCGGCGATCAGGTTCACCATGCCGGTCAGAGCCGCGCCTCGAACCTGCCCGGCCAGTGGCAATAGCACGAACGGCCAGACGAGCCCGCCCGCCAGGGCACCGGCGTAGTCGGCGGCGTTGAGGTTGGCCAGCACCTTGCCAGTGCTCTGCGCGTTCACCTCGCTGCGGCCGGACTGCAGCAATGTCATCAGCAGCGGTACCTCGGCCCCCACCAGGACCCCGAGGACCGCGGTCGCCGCCACCAGGACCGAGGTGCTCGTCCCGTAGAAGGAGAACGCCACATACAGCGCCACCGCGCTGAAGCCACCGGTGATACCCAGCAGGATCTCGACAGCGACGAACAC